>CANGGG010000034.1 GCA_947453415.1 Bacteroidota bacterium
GCTGGTGAAGCTGGAGTTCCTTTCTTTTCTCTTTCAGGTTCCGATTTTGTGGAAATGTTTGTAGGAGTTGGGGCTAGTAGAGTAAGAGATTTATTTAAACAAGCAAAAGAAAAAGCGCCTTGTATAATTTTTATAGATGAAATAGATGCTGTTGGCCGTGCGCGTGGTAAAAATGCCATGCAAGGTTCAAACGATGAGCGCGAAAATACTTTGAACCAATTATTGACCGAAATGGATGGTTTTGGAACAAATATTGGAATCATCATTTTAGCTGCTACCAATCGTCCAGATATTTTAGATTCTGCATTGTTACGTCCAGGTAGATTTGACAGACAAATTTCAATTGATAAACCAGATTTAAAAGGAAGAGCAGCTATTTTTAGGGTTCATTTAAAACCATTGAAACTAGCAGGTGACATAGATGAAACTAAATTAGCAACTCAAACTGCTGGTTTTGCAGGTGCTGAAATAATGAACGTATGTAACGAAGCTGCATTAATTGCTGCTCGTAGAAATAAAGAAGTAGTGGACGTTTCTGATTTTCAAGCTGCAATTGATAGGGTGATTGGTGGTTTGGAAAAGAAAAATAAAGTAATTTCTGACCAAGAAAAACAAATAGTGGCTTACCATGAAGCCGGACATGCAATTGCTGGTTGGTTTTTGGAACATGTAGATCCATTGGTAAAAGTAAGTATTGTTCCGCGTGGAGTTGCTGCATTAGGTTATGCTCAATATTTACCAAAAGACCAATACTTATATACTACCGAACAAATGGTAAACATGATGTGTATGACCTTAGGTGGACGTGTAGCAGAAGACATTATATTTAGCAGAATTAGTACAGGTGCGCAAAACGATTTGGAAAGAATTACCAAAATGGCCTACGCAATGGTTACTATTTATGGTATGAATGAAAAAGTTGGAAATTTAAGTTTTAATGATCCTAACAATGAATATGGTTTTACAAAACCTTATAGCGATAAAACAGCTGAATTAATAGACCAAGAGGTAAGAAATTTGGTTGACATGTGTTACAAAAAAACAAAAGAATTATTGAACGAGAAAAAAGAATTATTAGAAATTTTAGCTAAAGAATTATTGAAGAAAGAAATTATTTTCCAAGCTGATTTGGAAGTAATTTTAGGAAAACGTCCTTACGAATACCATAACCACGAAATTGATGCCATGGATGCTGAAAAAGTAAGAATTGATACAGAAAAAGTAGAGGCTTTAGAAGAAGCGGATAAAAAAACTGCTGAAAATATTGAAGCGGAGCCTGAAGTAACAAACCCAGAAGCAATTGAAAATAATACAACTACAGTTTAGTTTTGTAAATTAATATCATTAAAAACACCTTGTTTGCATTGTCAATTCAAGGTGTTTTTTTTTGTAAAAAATAGGAAAAATGTTTTGAATTTGTTGTAAAAAGTTATATTGCACGCTCATTAAAAAGCGAATTACTATTTGAATCTAAACTTTTACTACAAAAAACAATTATTTATTTACTTTAAAAACCAAGCAAAAACATTTTTGCAATCAAACTGTAGTAATGAACAAAACCAACATGTTAAATTTTAAAAAATTTAGTTTAGTTATATTAGCTAGTCAATTTTTTACAACTGCTTTTAGCCAAACTAAAACCATCACAACAAAAGATTTACAAAACGGACAAAACTCCATCAGTACGGCTGTGCCTTTTTTGGGGATTTCACCCGATGCCAGAGCTGCTGCCTTAGGTGATGCTGGTGTTGCCATGCCCGATGATATAAACGCCATGCATTGGAATTTAGCAAAAGCTCCATTTAATACTAAAAATGGTGCAGTTGCTATATCATATACACCTTGGTTAAGAAACTTAGTTCCCGATATTTCATTGTCGTATTTAACTGCATATTATCAATTAGACAAACGTTCGGCAGTAGCTGGTTCATTGCGTTATTTTTCATTAGGTCAAATTCAATTTACTGATAATTATGGTGCAAGCACCGGAAATTTTACTCCCAATGAATTTTCTTTAGATTTAGGTTATGCAACAAAATTAAACGAGAATTTTAGTTTAGGAGTGGCATTCAGGTATATTTATTCAAACTTAGCTGGCGGTTTTAATCAAAGTCAAACACCAATAGATGCTGGTAGGTCATACGCTGGTGATATTAGTGCATATTACAGAAATAATACGACTTACCGCGATAAAGCTACTAAAAAGAAATACAATATTAACTATGGATTTGGTGCTGTAATTTCAAATATTGGGTCAAAATTAACTTACACATCAGCTCAAAATGAAAACTTTATTCCAATTAATTTTCGTTTGGGTGGCTATGCCAATATTGATTTAGATGAATATAATAGCATTGCTATTATGGTTGATGCAAATAAATTATTGGTGCCTACCAATCCGTATTATTTAAGAAACAGAAGCAATACAGCCGATTCATTGGACAGAAATAATAAACCTATTATTCCGGCAGGAAGTGGAATGGATCCAAATGTGCCAGTTGTACAAGGAATGATTCAATCGTTTTATGATGCTCCAGGTGGATTTACCGAGGAAATGGCTGAAATAAATATTTCAACAGGATTAGAATATTGGTACAATAAACAATTTGCATTACGTGGTGGATACTTTCATGAACCACCTACCAAAGGTAATCGTCAGTATGCCACATTTGGCGTAGGTTTGCGTTATAATGTGTTTGGTTTAGACGTGGCATATTTATGGCCATTTGCTCAGCGTCATCCGTTAGAAAATACTTTACGTTTTACATTAACTTTCGATTTTGATGCATTTGTAGAGCAAAAAGACGAGAATGCAAAGAAAAAACCAAAAGCGGAAGACGTTCCTTTGGATAATTAATCCAACAAAAAATTATGATGAGAATAGGTTTTGGTTTTGATGTACATCAATTACAAGAAGGTCGTGATTTTTGGTTAGGAGGAATTCATATTCCTGCTCAAAAAGGAATTCTCGGCCATAGCGATGCCGATGTGCTTTTGCATGCCATTTGTGATGCCATTTTAGGTTCACTTGCATTGGGTGATATTGGCAAACATTTTCCTGATACTGACCAATCTTTTAAAGGAATTGATAGCAAAATTTTATTAGAAAAAGTAATGGAGTTGATAGCCGAAAAAGGCTATAAAATTGGTAATATTGATACTACCGTTGTTTGTCAACAACCTAAAATAATGCCTTATGCTTTGCAAATGCAAACTTGTATTGCAAACATTTGTAATATTGAAATTACAGATATTAGCATCAAAGCAACTACGAATGAAACCATGGGTTTTATTGGCCGTGAAGAAGGAATAGTAGCTTATGCTGTTGTTTTACTTTTGAAGAAATAAATTTACCAAAAATGACAAATTGGAAAGAAGAAAACAACAAATTAACTAAAACATTTTTATTCAAAAATTTTGGTGAAGCTATGGCATGGATGCTTAAAGCATCGTATGAAATAGAAAAACTAAATCATCATCCCGAATGGAGCAATGTATATAATAAAGTGCATGTTAGTTTAACAACACATGACGCGGAAAATACTGTAACTGAAAAAGACAAACAACTTGCAGAAATATTAGATTTATTGTAAGCTTTTTAAGCTTACATTTTCATTACATTTCTACCAATTTAAATCCACTTCCATGAATATTATCAATAGACAGACTATCGTCTTCTTTTAATAATTTTCTTACTTTATTAATATACACATCTAAATTTCTGGCAGTATAAAAATCATTTCTTCCCCAAACATGTAAAAGCATGTTTGCCCTAGGCAATAAAGCATTTTTATTTACAATCATCAATTTAAGCAAAACAGTTTCAGTATTGCTTATTTTTTTAGGAATTCCATTTACTTTTATTAAATTATTTACAGTATCAATGACTGTTTTTCCAATAGTAATAATTTCATCTTTTGCTGCTAAATCAGTATCAGGTTTAGTTGTACTTCTTTTCAAAACTGCTTTTATGCGTGCTAGTAATTCGGGGGTGCTAAAAGGTTTAGTAATATATTCATCAGCGCCTATTTCATATCCTAATAGTTTATCAGCTTCAGAATTATTAGCTGTTAAAAAAATAATTGGAATATGCTGGTCTTTAATTCTAACATGTTTTGCTAAGTCAAAACCGCTCATTTTAGGCATATTTACATCAAAAATACAAAGGTCGAAACGCTCGTTAATAAAGGAGTTTAAACCATCCTCGCCATCTTTACAAAGCCTAACAGAATAATCTTCTAAACGCAAAGTTTCTTTCATTAAAAAACCTAAACTTGTTTCGTCTTCTACTAAAAGTATATGAATTAATTGGGGTTGTATCATGATTTTATTTTTTTACGAATGTATTAATACTTAAAAATTTCTTGACGTACTTTATAAAGAATTAAGTTATTTTTATGATAAAGTTTTTAAAATGTCATTTTGCATGTAATATATTTTATTTTTTAAAACCATTACCAAACTATATTGTATTTATGCAAAGTGAAACAATATTTTGACAAAAATACCATAAAACTGCTTCGAATTCCATTCAGCTTTTTCTTAATGCCTGTATTTCTGTTTGCTTTGGCATCATTAAACAGCTTTGATTTTGTCAATGCTATTATTGCTTTCGTTGCATTACATGTTTTTATTTATCCTGCTAGTAATGGTTATAATAGTTACATGGATAACGATACAGAAAGTATTGGCGGACTTGAAAAACCTCCTTTACCAACTAAAAATTTATTTTATATAAGTTTCCTCTTCGATATCATTGGATTGGTGCTTTGTTGTTTTGTAAGCTTAGGTTTTGCAGCACTTATAATTTTTTATGTTTTAGCTTCAAGAGCATATAGTTTTAAAGGAATTCGATTAAAAAAATATCCATTTATTAGTTGGATTACGGTAAGTTTTTTTCAAGGAAGTTATTTGTTTGTAGTGCTTTTCTTTTGCTTAAGCAATAACATAAAAATGGAGATTTTTCTTGGCTATATATACTTTGTACCTTCCTTGTTAATTGGCGCTACCTATCCGCTTTCTCAGGTATACCAACATCAGCAGGATAAAGCCTCTGGAGATATTACATTAAGCATTTTGTTAGGTTATAAAGGCACTTTTATTTTTAGTGCGGTATTATTTATTATTGCTACCATTTTGCTTTTTATTCAAACTGAAATTCTCACTCCAAATGTTTTACATTTTTATTGGTTTCAAGCATTTTTATTTCCTGTTGTAACTTACTTTTTGTGGTGGGCTTTTCAGGTATTTCAAAACAATAAAAAGGCAAATTTTAAAAATACCATGCGAATGAATATACTATCATCATTGATGTTAACGAGCTATTTTGCATTAGAAATTTTTATTAAACATTGTAATAAATGAGTTTTATAAATAAAATAGGAACAGCCACCGCTCCTTTTAAAATGAATCAGTCTGATGTGTCTCATTTTATGCAAAACTTTTATGAAATTTCTGATGATGAAAAACGTAAAATTGGATTAATGTATGATCGTTCAGGAATTCAAACTCGTTACAGCGCCATACCTGATTATCATTTAAATTTTGAACAAAAACAACTTTTACCTTCCAATATAAATGACGTTTTTCCTGGCATAAATAAGCGAATGGAATTGTTTTTTAAAGTGGCTCCGCCAATGTGTTTGCAAGCAATATATAATTGTATAAATGAAGAAAATGAATTGCAAAGCATTACCCACTTAATAACCGTTAGTTGTACTGGAATGGCTGCTCCTGGTTTAGATTTAATAGTAATGGAGCAGTTAAATTTGCCAAATAATACTCACAGAACTTCCGTAAATTTTATGGGTTGTTATGCTGTTTTTCATGCGTTAAAAATGGCTGATGCTTTTTGCAAAGCAAATCCTAAAAATAAAGTATTAATTGTATCGGTAGAACTTTGTACACTACATTTTCAAAACACTTTTTCAATGGAAAATGTAGCCGCTAATTTATTGTTTGCCGATGGAGCAGCCGCATGCATAGTAAGCAATGAAAGTAGCTTTGAAAACGCCATTGAATTAAATGCTTTTTATAGCCAAGTGCTTTTTAATGGTAAAAACGACATGGCATGGCATATTTCCAATACAGGTTTTCTAATGACTTTAAGTGCGTTTATTCCCCAATTAATTGAAAGTGGAATTGGAAATTTATTGGAAGGTATTTTACAAGAAGCAAAACTTAATAAAGCTGCAATTGAAAATTGGGCCATTCATCCTGGAGGACGAAAAATTGTAGAAACCATTCAAAAAGAACTGAAACTCACCAATGAAAATGTAGACGCTTCAATTAATATTTTAAAAAATTATGGAAATATGAGTTCTGCTACCATTCTTTTTGTATTAAATAAAATGCAAAATGAGAAAAGAAAAGGCAATGTGTTTGCTTGTGGATTTGGGCCTGGCTTAACTTTAGAAACTTTAATTGGAAGGTTTGTTTAATTTAAAAAATCGGTTTTAGTCATTGTAAGAATTAACCTCTGACATCATTTTTTTTTAACTTTATTTTTTTTGTTTTTTGTTTAAATAAAATTTCATTTATTTGCTTTACACAAAAAAACTAAAAAGAATGAAAAAGAACTTACTAAATTTATTTACGCTATTAGCTTTTAGTGCTATTTGCTTCAATGCATCTGCACAAAAACGCTATGTTGATGAGATTTTTGCCAATGTAGTGAAAACAGGTAATATTGAATACGATAGTAATCGTGCAATCAATATTTTCCCACCAAACACTCCTCCTATTATTACTGTAAAATTACGTTGTGATATTTACCAACCAGAAGGTGATACTGCAATTAAAAGACCTTTAATTATTTTAGCTTCTACAGGAAGTTATTTACCTGCTATTATTAACCAACAACCAACTGGTAACAAAGACGATAGCTCAATTGTAGAATTGGCTAACAGAATGGCTAAACGTGGTTATGTGGTGATGGCGGTAAATTACCGTTTAGGTTGGAATCCATCTACAACTATTCAGGCTCAAGCAGCTGAGCAATTAATTAAAGCTACTTACCGTGCTATTCAAGATGTGCGCAATGCAATACGTTTTATGCGAGTAAATGCTGAAACATACAAAATTGATACTTCTAAAATTGTAGTTGGTGGTCAAGGAACAGGTGGATATGTAGCTTTAGGATTAGCTGCTGTTAACAAAAGAAGTGAAATAGAAGCTAAAGTAAAATTCCAAAGAGGCGATTTTACTCCAATGGTTAGTGTAGATACATTAGGCGATTGGAATGGTTTAGGTGGTTGGGGTTATTTAAATTACAGCGGTGATTCTGCTGTATCTGGAAATGCTCATATGGTATTTAACTATGGTGGAGCTATGGGTGATTCAAGTTGGATGGATGCAAGCACTTTACCTATTATTGGTATGCATTGCCCTACTGATTTTTTTGCTCCATATAGAACTGGAAATGTAATTGTTCCTACTACTGGTGTTACAGTAATTAACAGTGCTTCTGGTGCCGGTGCAGTTATTCCTTATGCTAATAGCTTAGGAATAAACAATAAAATTAATGCTTACAATTATAATGATGCTATTTCTACTAGAGCATTAGCCATTTCTAATGGTATTAAAAACTTATATCCATTTATTTCAAGTTTCCCTGCTGAAGGTTCTCCTTGGGAATGGTGGGATAGACCAACAGTTCAAGCAAATAATACTTACGGATTAGGAACTGGAAGAAACGCTGATTCATTAGCTATGAAAACCAATCCTTTCATGAGTGCTGCGCGTGCAAAAGCATATATTGATACCATTGCTCAATTTATTAGCCCACGTATTGCGGTTCAGTTTGGTTTCCTTTCAAATGTAAGTGTTACTGAAGTAAACGTAAGCAATTACTTAGGATTATTCCCTAATCCTGCAAAAGAAAACGTAACTATTAGCATGGATAAAAATCAAGCTACAATCAGCGAAATCAATTTATTTGATATTACTGGTAAAGTTTTGGTTTCAAACACTGGTATTTCAACTCACGAGTTTGTTTTAAACACTGAAAACTTGACTAAAGGTATTTATTTAGTGAATGTAAAATTAACAAATGGTGCAAGTGCAACTAAGCGTTTAGCTGTGCAATAAACTGTTATTCAAATCAAAAAAAACAGCCCGTAAAAACTAAGTTTTTACGGGCTGTTTTTTTTGATATAAATCGTAAAACACATAAAGTTTGGATTTTAGCTATAAAAACACTTACTTTTGCAGCCACGTTAATAATTATTTAAATCTATACATAAATTGAAAATTGTTGTAATTGGAGGAGGAGCAGCTGGGTTTTTTGCAGCCATAAGTGCGGCAAAAGCTAATGCTGATGCTGAAGTTATTATTTTAGAAAAAACAGCTAAACTGTTACAAAAAGTAAAAATATCAGGTGGTGGAAGATGCAATGTAACACACGCATGTTTCGATTTAAAGCAATTATCTCTCTCCTATCCAAGAGGTGATAAGCATTTAAAAAGCGCATTTAGTCGTTTTTCAACTGCTGACACCATGGAATGGTTTGAAAGTAGAAAAGTAAAACTGAAAACTGAACCTGACGGAAGAGTTTTTCCAGTTTCAGATGATAGTCAAACAATCATTGATTGTTTAATGAAAGAAGTAAAAAAGCTTAAAATTCAAGTTTTAATTAGCAAAGAAGTTAGGCGAATAGAAACCAGAGATACTAGCTTTAAGTTATACATTACTGATGGCGAAAACATAGAGTGTAACAAAGTTATAGTAACAACAGGTGGCGCACCAAAAGAAGAACAGTTTAATTGGCTTAAAACATTAGGACACGAAATAATTGAGCCTGTTCCATCGTTATTTACATTTAATTTACCTAACCATCCTTTAACTGAACTTTCTGGTGTAGCGGTAAATCCTGCAAAAGTAAAAATTCCTGAATTAAAATTAGAAACTAACGGCCCTTTATTAATAACACATTGGGGTTTTAGTGGTCCTTCTGTTTTACGTTTATCAAGTTTTGGTGCTCGTTTAATAGCTGAAAAAAACTATCATTTTGAAATTCAAATAAGTTGGTTGAACGATAAAAAGGAAGAATCCTGCAGAAATGAATTAATGAATATAAAAGCTGCAAATCCAAACAGACAAGTAAATAACTTATTTCCATTTAAATTACCTACAAGATTATTAGATTATTTATTTGATAAAAGCGAAATTAACTCAAAACTTAATTGGGCTGAAATTAGTAAAGAACAAGTAAATAAATTAGTACAAGCTTTACTTTACGATACATACCAAATAGAAGGAAAAACAGGCTTTAAAGAAGAGTTTGTTACCTGTGGTGGTGTGAACTTAAACGAAATAGACTTTAAAAATATGCAAAGCAGAAAAATAAAAGGTTTGTTTTTTGCTGGAGAAGTTTTAGACATAGACGGAATTACCGGTGGATTTAATTTTCAAGCGGCATGGACTACTGGCTTTTTAGCTGGAAATGGTGCTGCCGCTGTTTAATAATTTCACTGTTTTTATTTAAATTATCCCGAGTTGTTGTTCATTCCGACAGGAATTTGTATATGCAAAGTTCCGTGGGAACGTCACTATTGTAAAAACGGGTTTAACTCGTTCAGAGTTGTTCTTTTGTTGTTTCTTAGGTTAAAGTAAATTCATTAGCATTCTGAACCCGTTCCGCACTCCAACTATTTCTTGCTTTTCATTCCATCGTTGAAACAAAATCTACAACGGGCTTCATAGGTGTCTAGTTCCCCTAACATTACTAAATTATTGTCGTCAGTTTTTCTGTAAGTATGCGTTGCAATATCGTTACAAACCATGCAAATGGCGTGTACTTTTGTAACATATTCAGCTATTGCCATTAAAGCTGGCATGGGTCCAAATGGTTTTCCTAAATAATCCATATCTAAGCCCGCTACTATAACCCTTACGCCTTGTTCTGCCAGTTTTTCACAAACAAAAACAAGTTCGTTGTCAAAAAATTGGGCTTCATCGATACCAATCACATTGGCATCGCCACACATTAGCAATATATTTAAAGAAGAATTAACTGGAGTTGAATGAATAGAATTTTGATTATGAGAAACCACCGCAGTTTCGTCATACCTAATATCTACTGAGGGTTTAAAAATTTCAATTTTTTGATTGGCAATTTTGGCCCTATTTAACCTGCGTATCAATTCTTCTGTTTTGCCAGAAAACATAGAGCCACAAACTACTTCTATCCAGCCTTTTCTTTTATCGGTATGCGCGCGAGGTTCTATAAACATTCAATAACAAATATAGTAGATTTTGTATAAATTGTACTTTAGAAATTAGAATAAATTTGTTTGTAGCTAATTGTCAATTACTAAACTAGCAATTTATTTTTAAGGTTAGTAACACATGTTTATTATTAATTATTGTTTGCTATTGCAATTAATTGAATTTTGCAGTATGAATTCCATTCAATTAATAAGTAAAATAAATTCTCGTATTGAAGATTTGGCCATGCTAAGTCAAGAAATACTAAAGCCAAATGGCGATTTAAGTAACATAGAAAAAGAGGTAATAAAAAGAAATTGCAGCGAATTATTTGAGTTAGTTTTAAAATTAAAAACTAGCAATGATTTAAGCGATGAGCAATTGGCTTTAAAAGAAAACCTGAGTCAGGAAATAAGAAATGAGCCTAGTTTTAAAGAAGTTATTACTAATAGTCTGCAGGATGATTCAAGTATCAACACCATTGCTGAAAGCAAGTTATCAGCGCTCGTTTTTGAAGAAGAAATAATTGAAACATCCATTGATCCAATTGTTGAAGTTGAGTTAGAAAACATGCATCCAATAGGTAATATATTGGCAGAAATAGCAGAAGATTTTCACCAACCAATTGTTCAAGAAACGGAAACCGAAATAACGGAAATCGAAGTTGCAAAAACGGAAGTTACCGAATCAATAATTGAACAAAAAACTTTTGCTAATGAATATGTAATTAATGATGAGGCTTTCATACGTGGTTTTGACCCAGAGGAAGCATTGCCTGAGGGGTGGATAGGAGAAAACGAAGAAGAGGAGGAAGAGGAGGCAGAGGAAATAATTGAAGAAGAGTTGGAAACTATTGTTAAAGAAATTACAATTACAGAATCAGTTGTTACACCCAGAAAATTAGAAGTTCCGGTTTTTGAAACCAAATTGGTAAATGAAGAGCAAAAGGAAAAACCCGTTGCATTTTTTAGCATTGGTAAAACAGTGATGCCAAAAACAGAACCGAGTTTAAATGAAATGATTGCTCAAAATTTAGATGGTTTCCAATTATCGGAAAAAGTAATTGAACCGAAAATAGATAATTTAAAAACAGCAATTTCTTTGAACAAAAAAATTGCTTTTGTAAATGAATTGTTCAAAGAAAATGTGGTGGAATATGCCAAATCTATTGATAAAATAAATAGTTCAAACAATTTAAGCGAAGCAATGCTTATTTGGACAGAATTGAAAGTAGCGCATAATTGGAACAATGAAAATACTTTGGTAAAAGATTTAGAAAAACTGATACAAAGAAGATTTAGTTAAAACAAAAAGCCTGTTAGTTAAAAAACTAACAGGCTTTTTTTATGAACATAAAACAAATTTTAGCCGATGTTGGCGTGCTCCCCAACATCAAAAAGTAACCCTTTTGAGCCTCTTTTAACTATGAAACTTTGTCAAAGTTTTAAACTTTGACAAAGTTGTGCAAGGAAATCTTACAGCTTTGGAAAGGTAGGCCTTAAATAATTAATTAAGGCAATAAGATTATTTATGTTGGATATAGTTGTAATAATAAAACTTATTATTGTAACACAAAAAAGCAACTAACTTGCACCTATCACGCCAAAATGGGCAGATAGGTCTCGTTTATGGGACCTATATACAAGTTAGCGGTCAGTGTAGCGAACAACTCGACAACAATTAAACCTTTGACAATTTTGATAGTCTAACATTTAAATTATCAACGATGAAAATAAATATACTAACTACAATTTCATTATTGCTTTTTAGCCTGACAATTCACGCTCAACAAGAAAACCAATCTTGCGGAACTTCAGTACCCAGTGAAGTATGGGAAAATGAGTTTCAAAAATTAATTTCGGAATATAAAACTGACCAAAAAACCAAAAAGCAATTTTCAACAGTTTATACAATTCCCATTATATTTCATGTAATACATAGCGGACAGCCTATTGGAACTTTTCCTAATATCTCACAAGGTCAAATCAATTCTCAGATAACTGTTTTAAATCAAGACTTTAGTGGCAACGGATTTAATTCTTCCAATTATCCTTCTAATGCTTTTGTAAATTGGGTAATCACGCAATCATTACCGTCTGCTAATACTGATAGTAACGGTAGGGTAAAAATAGCGGACGTTGGAATTCAATTTTGTTTAGCAACAAAAGATACTAACGGTAATTTATTACCCGAACCAGGAATCAATAGAATTAATTACCTGTCTTTGAATTTGCCAAATCCGAGTAATTATGCTACTCAAGCTACCATGAAGTCCTATCTTGACAATATTCTTAAGCCTCAGACCATTTGGGACGTAACTAAATATCTTAATGTTTGGATTACAGATAAAAACAGTGCTCTAAACTATACCGGAGTATCATCGGTCCCTCCTTTAAGTGGCTTATTGGGCGTGCCTAATAATTCGACCGATACAACCGATGGAATTTGGTGTTTTGCGAAAGTAATTGGTTCTAACAATTTATTTCCTACTGGTATTTATGGTTCCCCAATGGTTGAAGGTAGAACACTTACACATGAGGTTGGACATTATTTGGGACTCAGACATATTTGGGGTGATGGGGCTTGTGTCACGGATTACTGTGACGATACGCCACCAGCAGCAGCACAAAATGTTGGAGCACCAACTTATCCATTAAATGTTGGCTCATGTAGCAGCCCGACAAATGCACCAGAAGGAGAAATGTTTATGAATTTTATGGATTATCCTTGGGACCCATACAAGTATATGTTTACTACAGACCAAGCTACAAGAATGCAGACTGCCATGCTAAACAGTCCATACAGAAATCAATTAGGAACTCATGGTTTGTGTTCGGCTCCTCTTGGACTAAATAATTTAATTTTAAATGATAATATTTCCTTTTATCCAAATCCAGCTAAGACAGAATTAAATATAAATGTTTCCCAAAACGACATAAATGAACTTTCAATAAGCAACTTATTTGGACAAGTTCTAATCATATCACAAAATCAAAACCGTATTGACATTTCTAATTTAACCAATGGCATATACATTATAACAATAAAAAAAGGGCAAAATAAATACGCGAAAAAATTCATCAAAGAATGATAAAAACGGAGAAAACGCCAGCAGGTAACAGCACATTGGCAATAGGCGGGGTTTCGTGTTCCAAAGACAGTTCTGTGGTTAATCAAACATTCGTTTTTCAAATCAAGTTTTGTGGTAAAAGTCCCGCCCTTCGGGTAGCTGCAAAACGTTACCCTCTCAACATCAAAACATTGAAGGAAAGGATGCCTGCAACATTTACAACACCAACAAAAAATGCGTACCAACTTTAAGTCAGTACGCATTTGAAGTATATTTTTTCGAATTTAGTAAAAGAGAAACATTTATTTTTCTGCCAAGGCTTGATCAATTTTTAGTTTTAAATTAGCATAATGTGCTTTTGCTTCATCGGTAGTTCCGCCTTTACAAATATTACCAACTTGCTTTAATTGCGAAAGTGCTGCAGCCTGAGAAACGGCATCGTATCTGCCCGATTTGAATAATGCAATGATGTTTTCTACATATGCATTTTGTAAATTTTGACGGAAAGAATTTGGATTGCTGGCATCTGCCGCAAAACATGCTTTTGTTAAGTCGTTCATCATTTCTAAAACACTGTATTTATTGCCATAAAGTTTGGTGTCGGTTAATCTTCTTAACATGGTAGCATTTAACAAATGTGCCATAATGCTGGTTTGATAACCTAAAATTCGAGCATGAATTTTTGGGTCTTCATTGCTTCCAAAAAAGTTAAAGCCTCTGCGTTGCAATTGCAAATAATTATACAAATCTGATTGAACAGTGAACGCATCTGGTGCAAAAGCATATTTAGTTAAAACATCCATGGCACGTTTTTGCTCTTTATAATCTACCGGAATTAATGGTTTAGTAGCACCTGCTTGCCCAATAAAACTTCTATCAACAAATACACCACCCACATAACGAGCAATTACGTTTACTTGGTTAAAATATTCCGATTGAGCAATTCTATATGCTTGGAATAACTCTTGGTAACTTTGACCGTTTTTGCTGTATTTTTCTTTTAATTTAGTAAATAATTGATTGGCCAATTTTATTCTGTCAACACCAAAAGAAATGGCATCTCCACTCATATCATTTACATTTATTCTTGGATCTATTCCGCTTCCAACACCGCGCATGTCATCGGCATCATTTCCAAAAATTAATAGTGTATCATTTGAACGTGATAATATTTTTTCTAAACGTGCTTTTTCGTTGGCTTCATTGTTCAATCCTTGTGAGTATGCAAACTCTATTGCCCAAGCATCGTAAGGACCAGGACGAGTGGTAAAATAATCGCCTTGTTTGCTTTTATCTAATGCTACATTTACTGCAGGATAATCCATTACAGAAGCTATTAATCCAATTTTACGAGTAATTTCTTTGTTATTAATTTGGTTTGGTTTTAGCATTTGGCTAGCCTTCATATTGTGGTTTAAACCCATGGTATGACCCATTTCATGCATCACCAAATAATACAATGATTGCTTAATGTATTCGCGTTTTTCTACATCGCTGATGCCCTGCAATTGCATGGCATTTAAACCAAACAGCGAAGTTTGATGTAATTGATTATTTGCATCGCAAAAAGTATGCATATTTTTGCTAAATGGCTTTTGAATATTCATTGCATTGGCATCAAATAACTCTTCTTGACGTAATTTATTAGTAACAAAAATGTATTCAAACATAATGTCAGCTCCTAAAATTTGACCAGTTCTTGGGTCTACAAAACTAGGCCCATAACCACCAAAAGGTGGCTGTGGCGAAGATGTCCAACGAAGCACGTTATAACGAATATCGCCAGCATCCCAAGTGGCAGTGTCGGGCTGTTCTTTTATAACCACGGCATTTTTAAAACCTGCCGCTTCAAAAGCCAAATTCCATTTTTCACCAGCTTCTTTTATGGTTGCTTTAAATTCTGTAGGCGTTGTGTTTTCTATCCACCAAGTAATTGGTTCTATTGGTTCAGAAATAGCAGCATTGGTATCTTTTTTCTCTAAATTCCAACGATGAATCATGTCTTTAAATGCCACTGCATTTGTTGTGGTCATGTCTTCTACTTCTTCACTAAAATACCCCACTCTAGGATCATCTGCTCTAGGCTTAAAATTGTTTTTGGGCGCTTCAATTAAAGTATGTTGTAAAAAAATACTTACCGCGCGTTCATCAGCTACTTCCTTACCTCCGCCAGCTGTTGGCATTGGATTATCGTATACATATTCTACAATTAAATCTGTGTTTTTTTCATAGTTTTTTATGCTTGAAAATTTGGTTTTTTCTTTGCTCAATCCGCCCAAACTAAACCCGGCTGGTAATCCAAAAAATGGTGACGGTTTTACTTGGCACATGCTTTCACTTAAAAAAATGGAGCTTGCATCTAATAATATTTCACCTTTTTTAACATCCTCTGCAACTATTTTCTGATTTACCAAAATAGCATCGCTAATATTTGCGTTAGCCGATTTACTAATTGGGTTGTTTTTATCGAAATAATAGCCTGTGTTTTTGATTACAAATTCTATTTTATCAAAATACCTGCGAATGGTAAATAATTTATTGTCGCGGAAGCTACCTCTGAAATGTCCTGCGGCTACCACACCATCAACGGTATAAGAAAAATAAATATATTCTTTGTTTAACTGTTCTTTTTTAAGCACCATGAACAAATTTCCAGAAATTGTATCTTGGAAAAGTGGAAACAAACCATCTGTTTTTTTACACGATTTTATTTTATCGGCAATAGAAGTAACTTTTGGTGCCGCGGGTGCCGCGGCAATAGGCTTTTTCTTGGTAGCACAAGAAGCTACAACAATAAATGCAAAGGTTATCAAGGAAATTTTACGCATATTTATAATTTGTTATTTAAGCAAATGTGCTTTTTTAAGTTAACAAACCAAAACAATTTATGTAAAGCCTGACTTTATTTTTTGTGAAATCTTATTAATCTGACCTAATTACTTTGTATTTAAATATATTTAGATATTTTCGAACCTTAATAAAAATCATAATTTGAAAAAACTTATCTTTTCTATTTCCATATTATTCCTTTGCATTTTTAATGCAATGGCCCAAATTACCATACAAGGTAGTGTAACTGATGCCAAAACTAATGAAAAATTAATTGGCGTTTCGGTTTTGGTAAAAGGCTCCAACAAAGGTGTTCAAACTGATTATGATGGTCAGTTTGTTTTGAAAACAACCAATAATTTACCATTAACATTGGTAATAAAATATTTGGGATTTGAAGCCAAGGAAATAATTATAAACGATGCGAAAACTAAATTGACGGTTAAACTTTCAAAATCGGAAAGGGCTTTAAAAGAAGTATCGGTGAGGGATAGCCGCATAACAGAAAAAATGAAGCAAAATCCTTTAACTGTTGAAACCATGGATGCCATTGCTATTAAGCAAACACCTGCAGCCAATTTTTATGAAGGTTTGGCTCATTTAAAAGGAGTGGATATTACATCGGCAAGTATAGGTTTCAAAATTATAAATACCCGTGGTTTTAATTCTACTTCACCTGTTCGTTCGCTTCAATTAATTGATGGCGTTGACAATCAATCGCCAGGATTGAACTTTAGTTTAGGAAATTTTTTAGGCGCTTCAGAACTCGATATTCAAAAAGTAGATTTAGTAGTAGGTGCAAGTTCGGCTTATTACGGACCAAATGCATTTAATGGGGTTATAAACATGCAAACCAAAAACCCATTTTTATACCCTGGTTTAAGTGCGCAAATAAAAGTGGGTGAAAGAAGTTTAACTGAAACAGCCATTCGTTGGGCAAAAGTGATAAAGAATAAAGCCGGTGAAGACAAATTTGCCTATAAAATAAACTTGTTTTACATGCGTGCCAATGATTGGAATGCTACCAATGATAACGCCACTTCGCAATCACCGGTTGGCATTAATAACCCAGGTGGTTACGATGCTGTAAACCGTTATGGCGATGAATATACCAGCCGAATTTTTTATACCCCTCCAACCAATGTATTGGATTTAAATAAAGGTTACTATTTAAGAAATGGTTATAACGAAAGTGATTTGGTAGATTACAATTCAAAAAACTTAAAACTTGGCGCTGCTGCGCATTATAAAGTTACCAAAAATACTGAGTTAATTTACACCACAAACTTTGGAACAGGAACTACCGTTTACCAAGGTGAAAATAGGTTCAGCTTGCGTGATATTTTGTTCTTTCAAAATAAATTAGAACTCAAAAAAGAGAATCGTTTTTTTGTAAGGGTTTATGCCACCAACGAAGATGCTGGAAACAGTTATGATGCTTACAATACTGCATTGCTCATGCAAAAAGCTGCTAAAAGCGATTTGGATTGGGGAAAAGATTATAATAATTCTTTGACTCAAAATTTATCTGGTGAAATTGAAAATTGGTATGCAGCAAATTCTGGGCAAGGATTAAGATTAGATACCATTCCTGCAAACAAACGTTTGAGCTATATTGACAACTATTGGAAAAATAATTTTGCTGATAAAATTGCCAAATTTCACACCACTGCTAGAGATATAGCTAATGCCGCTGGTGTTAATTCATTGGAAAGATTTGCTCCTGGAACTGCTCGTTTTGATTCTGCTTTTAAATCCATTACCAGCTTAAACAATACACAAGGTGGTTCACGTTTCTTTGACCAATCGGCCTTGTACCATGCTGCTGCTGAATTTAAATTCAACACTGACGAAATTTACAATAGTAAATTAAATTTAGATGTGATAGTTGGAGGAAATTACAGAATTTATGTGCCGTTTTCGCAAGGAACAATTTTTAAAGATGGAAACGAAATGATTACTTTATATGCCAAAGATTCATTGGGAAATATTTTGAAGCAAAAAAGTGATGGAAATGATTCAATAATTGGCAAAAAAAGTAATGGGTTTACTCAAATTACCAACCAAGAATTTGGAATGTATATTGGTTTTGAACGCAAATTTTTAGACAATAAATTAAAAATGAGTGTAACAAACCGAGTAGATAAAAATCAAAACTTTAATTGGCTATGGTCGCCTGCGGCAACAATGGTTTACACCAAAAACAAAAATGTATTTCGCTTTTCGTTGTCATCGGCTATTCGTAACCCAACACTTACCGACCAATACTTTAATTTAAATGTAGGGAGAGCCACTTTATTGGGTAATTTAAATGGTTTTAAAAACCTAATTGCCATTGATACTTTGATTGATATTTTTAATACAAATAGATTTACATCAACAGGAGCTGATAGACTAAAAACAGCTGCTTTTGATATAGAAGCCATTAGACCTGAAAGATGTAAATCGGTAGAGTTTGGTTATAGAGGAAATATAACTGAAAAAATATTTGTAGATGCCAGTTATTATTACAGCTGGTACACCGATTTTTTAGGTTATAAAATAGGTGCGCAAGTGGTTTGGGATAGTTCTTCTACTGGTTTGTATCCACTATTCCCTAATTCGGTAAATGTATACCGAGTAACCACTAATTCAAGAGATGAAGTAACCACACAAGGATTTACCATTGGCTTGAATTATTATTATAAAAACTACTTAGGTTTTTCGGGAAATTATAGTTGGAATAAATTAGACCGTGGAAACAGTAAAGACCCTATTATTCCTGCATTTAACACACCAGAACACAAGTTTAATTTGGGAATAAATGGCCGCGATATTGAGTATTTTAGCAAAAAAGAAAAATGGGGTTATGGCGTTAACTACAAATGGCAAGAAGGATTTTTATTTGAAGGTTCTCCTCAATTTACTGGCGTTGTTAACTCCTATGGAATGTTAGATGTACAATGGAATACCAGCATTTCAAAATTAAATGCAGTGTTTAAAATTGGTGCAAGCAATGCATTAAATAGTTTGATTTATCAAGTTTATGGAGGCCCTTCTGTTGGACGAATGGCTTATGCCTCCATTACTTTTGAATTGAATAAATGGAAATAAGAAAAATAAAGAAATTTTAATAAATTAAATCCTTTTATAATGACTCTTTTTCCTGTTTGTTTTTAGCTAGAAAATCTTCTTTTGCTTGCTCAAATTCGTAAATAATATTTTCTCGTTCTGCTATTAAATCATCAATCATCGTACGTTTATTTTTAAATAAAAAATCTGAACGATAATCAGTGAATTGATGCCAATAAAAATAAGCAAAAAACCCTGTAACAGGAAGACTTAAAGCATAAATAAATGTAAGCAAATTATTCTGTGAAAAATGTTTGAAAAATGAAATTTGCAAACTATAGAATATGATAAACGTAAACATACCTAACACCATTCCAATGGCACCTTTGTAATCTTTGCTTTTAACTATTTTTACCGCAACAAAACCTGGTATTTCAAAAGGCAAAAAATTATTAATTAACCCAAATAAATACAAGGGAAAACCCAGAATTAATAACAACAAACCTTTGATATGATGAAGCAGATAATTCTTTTTATTATTTAAAATAGTGGAGTCGTTTAATTGTAATTTGTTTAAATTATTCAAGTAAATTTTTATCCTTAACTGCATTATTTCTACAAATTGCGGTTCGTTTTTCAAATAGTAATTTACCGCTTTTACTATGTTTTTAGTAATGTCAAATTCCGCTTCCAAATTGTTTTGAGAAACTCCTCTTTTTTCCTTTAGCTGATGCATGTAAAGCTGTTCAATATTTTTAACTAATTCATCGGTTTTAGCATCATGAATAGAAATAACAACTTCATCTAAATGTTGGGCAATGGTTTCGGTTAATTCCTTAATGGTTTTGGTTTTGTCGGCCTTAAATTTTTCGGCATAATCTGCTATTGCTATTGGCTCGTGAATATTAATGTATAAGTCTTTATTGAATTTGTGCTGATCGGCATAATTCAAACCAATATTGATAATTTTTACACCTAATTTAAAATCATTTCTTCCTTCCGCACCCAGTGCAATATGCGATGCGCCACCTTTTATAGGTTTTAGTTTACGCTCGGTAACGCTTACTCCTTCCGGAAAAATTAAAATTACACCGCCATTTTCTAAATGCTCGTAACATTTTCTAAAAGTATCGGCATTTTTATTTAATTCACTTGGGTCATCTTGTTTTCTGTAAACAGGAATAATATTCATGTGAGTTAAAAACCATTTTGCAAAAGCACCTTTAAACAATTCGCCCTTACCCAAAAAATATACTTTTCGGTTAATAACACTTGCCAAAACTATAGGATCCATGAACGTACTTGGATGATTTGCCAATAAAATTAAAGGTCCTTTTTTAGGAATAAAATTGGCGTTACTGATAGTAATAGAGCGGAAAAACACACGAATAGTTCCCTTTAAAAGTAGCTTTATTAATTGATAAATCATGATACAATAAAGCGTTTTAATTTCAATTTGCTATGTATAATCTAAACAATATAATTATTTAAAAATAAATTCAAGAATAATGTCTCAAATTTCAGTATGGCTAATCGCTTAAAATAAATTACTTTTGTAGCTACATTTTATAAAAAAGAATTTATTTTATTCATGCAAGCATATTTAATTAAAAATTTAAAAGATTACGAAGGTCAACAAGTTACATTACAAGGTTGGGCAAGTAACAGAAGAGATAGCAAAGGAATTTATTTTATCATTTTACGTGATGGAACAGGTTGGTGCCAGTGTGTAGTAAGTGCCGAAAGTGTAAGCGAAGAAGTATTTAACGAATGTAAAAAAATTACCACTGAAACTTCCATTATTATTACTGGAACAGTAACCAAAGATGAAAAACAAATGGGTGGTTTTGAAGTTCAAGCCACCGATGTTCAAATTATAGCTGTAGCCGATGAATACCCTGTTTCTAAAAAAGAACATGGCGTTGATTTTTTAATGGATAATCGCCATTTGTGGTTACGCAGCCAACGCCAATGGGCGATTATGAAAATTAGAAATCAAATTATTTTTTCTATTCATCAGTTTTTCCAAAAAGAAGGTTTTATTCAAATGGATGCGCCTTTATTTACCGGAAATGCTTGTGAAGGAACCAGCAATTTATTTGAAACCGATTTTTATGGTGATACAGCTTATTTAAGTCAAAGCGGCCAGTTATATGGCGAAGCAATGGCTTTTGCAATGGGAAAAATTTATACTTTTGGACCTACTTTTAGGGCTGAAAAATCAAAAACGCGCAGGCATTTATCAGAGTTTTGGATGATAGAACCCGAAATGGTTTTCTTTGATATTTTCCAAAACATGGATTTAATAGAAGGTTTCCTTCGTGCAGTTGTTTCCGATGTATTGACAAATTGTAAAGCAGAACTAGCAATGGTTGGACGCGACACCACTGTATTGGAACAAATAGTTAAACCTTTCCCTCGTTTAAGTTACGATGAAGCTGTACGCATCATTAAAGGTGAGCAAGATGTAAATGGACAAAACTCTATCAAATCGTTGGAAGACGAATTGAAACAAGTGGAAGCCAAAATGGAAGAAATTAATAAAGAAATTGCGGAACGCGAAGAAAAAATAAAAACTCCTGGAATGAAAAAAGGAGAAATAGGTTTTAACCAAGCTAAAATTGATAAATTAAAACAAGAGTTGAAGGATTTGGAAGAGGTAACTCGTAATATCCCAGGTTGGTTAAACTCTGCTCGTAATTTTGAATATGGTAACGATTTTGGTGGTAGCGATGAAACAGTTTTAACTCGCTTATTTGATGTGCCTGTTATGGTTTATAATTGGCCACATGAAGTAAAAGCATTTTACTTAAAACGTGATCCCGAAAACTCAAAATTTGCCCGTGGTGTTGACGTGTTAGCACCCGAAGGTTATGGCGAAATAGTAGGTGGTGGCGAACGTGAAACAGATACTGATTTATTAATTGAAAAAATTAAAGAGCATCAATTGCCAATGGAAGCATTTGAGTGGTATTTGGATTTGCGTAGGTATGGAAGTGTGCCGCATGCAGGCTTTGGATTAGGTTTGGAGCGTTTGGTGACATGGATTTGTAAATTACCTCACGTTCGTGAAAGTATTCCTTTTCCTAGAATGTACGGTAGGTTATTGCCTTAGCATATAAACGTCATTGCGAACGTAGTGAAGCAATCTCTCCTTTTTATGGGATTGCCAATCACGCATAAGCGTGATCGCAATGACGAAATAAATAATAAATTCAATAAAATGAACAACAATTTGAAAACTATATTTTCAATTAAAACAGTTACAAAAAAGTGCTTTGTAACTGTTTTTGTTTTGTCTTTATTTTGTTCAAATGTGTTTGCCCAAAAAGATACCAATTACATTACACAGTTTGAACGACCTTACAATATTCAAACAAATACTTGGTTAAACGATTTTGGTTTTTACATCAATCCTCCTAGGTTTTCGGAATCAAAAGAAGTAATTAAAATTAATCCAAACAGTAGTATGCAAACTGGCATAAGTTTAGGTTTAAAATATTTTACAGTTGCTTTTGGTGTTCAAGTACCAAGAACAAATGGCAATGAAGGACGCTTTGGAAAAACCAATTATTACGACTTTTCATTCAGTTATTATCAAATGTGGGGAGGTGGCGAAATATATTCTCGTTCCTTTAATGGTGCTTACCGAACGCGGGGAAATGACACTACCGTATCAATAAGGCCCGATGCTAAAATTGATGACCATGGTTTAAACTTTTTCTATAATTTTAACTACAAAAAATTCTCTTATCGCAGTGCACTTTCCATGGCCGAGTTTCAAAAAAAATCGTCTGGATCGTTCTTGGTTTTGTGTAATGTTGGCTATAAATCTATCCGTGCCGATTCGTCATTAATTCCTAATAAAATTGACAGTTTTAAAAACTACGGTGTACTTACAGGTATGAATTATTTACGCCTTTGGCGATTAAATTTTAGACCAGGATATGCATATAACTTTTGCTTAAAAGGTGGTAAATGGTTTATTTCTCCATCGGCTTTTTTGGGATTAGGAATTGCAAGTTATAAAATAAATAATCTCAAAGATTTTGAGTCCGGAACTAGCTTTGAATTTGATACACATGCTAAATTATCGATTGGTAAAAACGGACATAAATATTTTTGGAATCTTTTTGTTACTTACGATGGTAATTTAAATGCTTTTGGCTATCCTAACTTTGTAGCTTTTCAATCAACCAGCATTGGAATAAACGCTGGCTATAGATTTTACAAACTAATTCCTAAAATTAAATGGTTGTAAGGATTATATTTGCTATTATAGTATTTATTGCGAGCAATAATATTTAATTCCATGACAAAAAAAAACATCCTATTTATTCTCTTTTTTATAACGTTTTCTTCCTTGGCTTTTGGCCAATCAAAGTTGGAAAAAATGTTGGATAAAATGTATGATAAAATAGAAGGCGATTCGGCAAAGCCTAAAAAAAATTCATTTTTTGCTGTTCCAATTTGGGGTGTTTCACCCGAAACGGGTTGGCAAATTGGTATGAGTTTGGTATATTTATATCGATATAAAAACGATTCAAATACACGTCCTTCTTTAATCAGATTAAATGCACAAACTACTGAGCTAGACCAATACAGCATTAGGCCATATATTGATTTATTTACCAAAAATAACAAGTATAATATCAAAGCAAGTTATACTTTTAAAAAGTTCAATGAATATTATTGGGGCATTGGAAATGAAACCCCAAATTCAAACAAGGCCCTATACGATTTTTCGCAAAACAGGTTGCAATTGCGTATCACAAAACAAGTTGTTAAAGGCATTTATTTAGGAATTCAATCGGAACAAAATTTAACTAACGGTTTCAATTTTAAAGGAGATTCTTTGTTTGAAAAAAAGGAAGTTATTGGCAATAAAGGTAGCTTTACTTCAGGCATAGGTTTGGTAGTTAGCTTTGATACAAGAAACCAAATTTATTACCCCACCAAAGGACATTTTATTGACATTACAACGCTGTTTAATCAAGCTATTTTTGGAAGCGATTTTAACTTCAATAACTTAACCATTGACGCCAGAAAATACTTCAAACTTTGGAATGAAAATGTGTTGGCATTACAAGGTTTTGCTAACTTAAACGATGGCAATATACCTTTTAAACAATTGGCTACAATTGGCAGTGAATCATACATGCGCGGGTATTATAACGGCAGGTTTAGAGACAATCATGCCATGGCTTTTCAAGCAGAATTACGAAAAAAAGTTTGGGGTCCAATATCGCTTACTTTCTTTGGTGGATTTGGAAATGTAGCTAGTCAAACTTCATTATTACTTACCAATTTAAAACCAAATTATGGAATAGGTTTTAGAGCAATTGCCATCAGGCGAGATCATGTAAATATTAGAATAGATTATGGTAGAGGAGAAAATGGAATTCAAGGATTTTATTTTACCATGAACGAAGCTTTTTAGTTAGCACTTGCTACACCGTGAATGGCGTTGCTTATTTCTAAAATTAATTCAGGATTTTTTTCAAAAGCGTTACCAACTACTACTACATCGGCACCAGCATTGGCGGTAGCCAAAGCTTGTTCCACATTTTTAATTCCACCACCTATAAATAATGGTAAATCAATGGCGTTTTTGATGTCTTGAATCATGGAAGTAGAAATAGGATTATTGGCGCCACTTCCTGCGTCCATATACATTACTTTTAGTCCTAACATTTCGCCTGCCATTGCGGTGCAAACTGCAATATTATTTTTATCGGCTGGAATGGGTGTGGTATTACTCATGTACATAACACTGGTAATATTTCCACCGTCTACAATCATGTAAGCAGTAGGAATAACTTCAATACCTGATTTTTTTAAACCTGGAGCTGCCAATACATGTTTACCAATTAACAAATCTGGATTACGACCACTAATCATACTTAAAAATAAAATGGCATCGGCTTCATCATGCACTTGCATAATATTTCCAGGAAATAATAATACAGGAATTTCAGTTACCGATTTTATTATTGAAATGCTTTTATTCCAAAAGCCATTGGTAATTAAACTTCCACCAACCAATATCAAATCTACTTTTGCTTCATTGCAAAGCTTACAAGTTTGAATTAATTGCGCTTCATTCAAAACACTGTCGGGGTCAATTAAAACAGCCAATTGCTTTTGCTTATTTTGTCTTTTTTGATTTAAGTTATGTAGTATTTGTTTTGTCAAAATATTGGCTTTCTATTGAAATGCTTTTCATGGCAAATAAAGTAATTTTTTTTGTTAAATTATAAAGTGAGGCTTAATTATTATATATTTAATTTTCATAAACTTAATTGTTCAAGTAAATTTTAGGAACACTCGTTTTTAAAATTGTAAAACACATTTCACAAATCATTGTATATCAGTTTTTGTGTTAAACGGTTTTAATATTTCAAACTGCTGTTTTTAACAATAAAATTTGTATTTTATAATAGACAAAAAAAATACAATGTGTTTAGTCCCAAACTGCTAGATGCTTGTTAACATTGGAAAAAAATATGTGCGAAAATACCTTATGCACAGCCCAACATTCAATATATATAGCCTTCGCAAGGTGCTACAAAAAAATATGTGGATATACCAATTTGAAAATGTGTTTTGAACCTTGCACTTTTGATTGACCCATTATCGCTATCATTTAAAACCATAAATAATTTTTAGCTTTAATAGTTTCTTTAATAAAAAAACACGTCAATAATACTTTGTAACACATGAGCAAGTCAACAAAAAAAACTAGCGAGACTAAAGGTCTAAAAATTGAAAGACATTTTACCAAAGAAGGTGTTAGTCCATATGATATGTTTGAATACGACTATCGTACTTCTATCATAAAAAACACCAATGGAAGTGTAGTATTTGAACTGAAGAATGTGGAAGTTCCTAGCTCGTGGAGTCAAGTGGCTACTGATGTGTTGGCACAAAAATATTTTAGAAAAGCAGGGGTTCCCCAGCCTGATGGAACCCTTGGACAAGAAACAAGTGTTAAACAAGTGGCTCATAGAATGGCTCATTGCTGGATGAAATGGGGCGAAGAATATGGTTACTTTGACTCAAGAGATGATGCGCAAATTTTTTATGAAGAAATGGCATTTATGATCGTTGGTCAATATGCTGCACCAAACTCACCACAATGGTTCAATACTGGTTTGCATAGCTCATATGGCATTACTGGAAAACCACAAGGACATTATTTTGTAAATCCTAGAACTGGTGAATTAGAAAAATCGACTTCAGCATACGAACGTCCGCAACCGCATGCTTGTTTCATTCTTTCGGTGGATGATGATTTGGTAAACGATGGTGGAATTATGGATCTTTGGGTTCGTGAAGCTCGAATATTTAAATATGGTTCTGGTGTTGGAACTAATTATTCAAAAATTAGAGGCGCTTCAGAAAAATTAAGTGGCGGTGGAACCTCATCAGGGTTAATGAGTTTTTTAAAAATAGGTGACAGGGCTGCTGGCGCAATAAAATCGGGTGGAACTACACGTAGAGCTGCTAAAATGGTTTGCTTAGACTTAGACCATCCAGAAATTGTAGAGTTCATTAATTGGAAAAAAAACGAAGAAAAGAAAGTGGCAGCTCTTATTGCTGCAGGCTATTCAAGCGATTATGAAGGCGAAGCTTATGCAACAGTTTCTGGTCAAAATTCAAATAATTCAGTGCGCATTCCTCATTCGTTTTTTCAGGCTTTAAATGAAGGAAAAAATTGGGATTTAATAGGAAGATCAAACGGCAAAATTATCAAATCGATTCCATCAAAAGAAATGTGGGATATGATAGCCGATGCAGCTTGGGCTTGTGCCGATCCTGGTGTACAATATGATTCTACCATAAACGAATGGCATACTTGTCCTGAAGGTGGTAGAATAAATGCTTCTAACCCTTGTTCGGAATATATGTTCTTGGATAATACTGCTTGTAATTTAGCTTCACTCAATTTGATGAAATACTTTGATGCTGATACTTTAACTTTTGATGTAAAAGGCTTTGAACACAGCAGCAGATTATGGACTATGGTATTAGAAATATCAGTTTTAATGGCGCAGTTTCCTTCCAAAGAAGTAGCACAACTTTCATACGATTACAGAACTTTAGGTTTAGGTTATGCTAACTTAGGCTCTATGTTAATGATAGCTGGAATTCCTTACGATTCACCAAAAGGATTTGCTATTTGCGGAGCAATAACCGCTATTTTAAATGGAGTTGCTTATCAAACTTCGGCCGAAATGGCTAAGTATTTGGGTACATTTACCCGTTACGAAGAAAACAAAAAACACATGTTACGTGTAATGCGTAACCACCGATATGCAGCTTATAACACGCCAGAAGCTTACGAAGGAATTACAGTAAAACCTGTAGGAATAGATCCTAAATATTGCCCTGATTATTTGTTAACTGCGGCTACCAATGCATGGGACAAAGCAGTTCAAATGGGCGAGCAATATGGATACAGAAATGCACAAGCAACTGTGATAGCTCCTACTGGAACTATTGGTTTGGTAATGGATTGTGATACTACTGGAATTGAGCCTGATTTTGCTTTAGTAAAATTCAAAAAATTATCGGGTGGTGGTTATTTTAAAATCATTAATTCTGGAGTGCCAGCGGCCTTAAAAAACTTAGGTTACAAACAAGCAGAAATTGATATTATAGAAAAATATGCCATCGGACATGCATCTATAAAAGGTGCGCCACATATTAATCCTGAAAGTTTAAAATTCCACGGATTTAACAGTGAAGAAATTAAAATAATAGATAAAGCCGCTGCGGGTGCTTTTGAAATTGGTTTTGTATTTAATCATTGGACATTAGGCGAAGCTTGTTTGCAACGTTTAGGATTTACAGAAGCTGATTATAATAGTCATTCATTTAATTTATTGCGTAAATTAGGGTTTACTAAAACAGAAATAGAAGAAGCCAACGATTATATATGCGGAACCATGACGGTAGAAGGTGCGCCTTATTTAAAAGACGAACATTTACCAGTATTTGACTGTGCTAATAAATGTGGCAATAAAGGCGAAAGATACATAGCAGCAACGGGTCATATTAGAATGATGGCCGCTGCTCAACCTTTTTTAAGTGGTGCCATTTCAAAAACTATTAATTTACCTAACGAGGCAACATTAGAAAACATCAAAGAATGTTATTATTTAAGTTGGAGTTTGGGCTTAAAAGCCAATGCGCTTTACCGCGATGGTTGTAAATTAAGTCAACCACTTTCAAATAAATCTGACGTAAAAGAAGAAGAAGATATTCAAGAAGCAGTGGAAGCCGTTCTTGGTAACGATGCTCATAAACCTGTTGGAGAATTAAGTCCAGAACAAGTTTTAGAAGCTGCTACTGCTATTTTAAATAGAACCCACGACACTGCATTCAAACATAAATTAGCGGGCGTAGTAGCTCGTAAAACTTTACCCGGAAAACGTGGTGGATTTACCCAAAAAGCTACCGTTGGGGGACAAACAATTTTTGTTAGGACTGGAGAATATGAAGATGGTACTTTGGGTGAAATATTTGTAGATTTACACAAAGAAGGAGCCACATTGCGCAGCTTAATGAACTGTTTTTCTATTGCGGTATCTATGGGCTTGCAGTATGGTGTTCCTTTAGAAGAATATGTAGATAAATTTACTTTTACTCGTTTTGAGCCAGCAGGTATGGTTGCTGGTCACGACAATATAAAAAATGCAACGTCTATTATTGATTATATTTTCAGAATGATAGGATTTGAATACATGGGTCGTGAAGATTTTGTTCAAATTCCTGCTACTGAAAGCCAACGAAGTCAGTTAGCCATTAATCAGCATAAGCATGCTTTGCAAAGTGCAATAAATGTACAATCGGAAGGAGCTATTTTGGTTAATAATATTGCTAGTACATCTGCACCCATTGGGTTTTATAAAACTGAAACTATTGCCATTGCTCCGCAAACCATTTTAACAACTAAAAGCAAAACAGCAGAAGCTCAATTAGACCAAGTAAGTGAAATGAATAAACGCATGGGCGATAGTCCGGCTTGTTCTACCTGCGGACATATAACTATTAGAAGTGGTTCGTGTTACAAATGCTTAAATTGCGGTACGCAAACTGGTTGTAGCTAATTTTTACAATAAATTACAATATAAAAATCCTGCTAATTTTAAAACTAGCAGGATTTTTTATTTAATAATAATGATAACCTTTTAAAAGCTATTCCAATGTGTCCCATCTTATCAACTGAATATCGGGTAAACTATTAAGCATGTCATTTATTTCATTGATTAAATTATCCGCTTTTTCTGATGATTTAAGTGAAATATCAATCGATACTTTGTTGCTTTCAGTATATTCAACATTGTAAGTATATACTTTTAAAATATTGCTTTTTTCTATTATCTTAAACAAGTTAATTCTTAGCTCATTTTTAACTTCTAAGCCACATTTTACCATTAATTTATAACGAATATAATTGGTGTTGGTATTGCTAAAAGTTCTGTTTTCAATTTTGGTTTCTACAGGTTTTAAAATTAAATGAGAAACAATAACAAAAAAAGTTCCAATACTGGCTTCGTACCAAAAACCCAAACCTGCTAGGCAGCCCACGGAACCGCTACACCAAATGGTAGCTGCAGTATTTAATCCCGAAACATTAAAGCCTTCTTTCATAATTGCACCAGCACCCAAAAAACCGATGCCTGTAACAATCTGAGCGGCTATGCGGGCCTCACCAGATGAATCTCCTAAAATTTTGGCCCCTAATAAAATAAAAAGTGCAGAGCCTAACGACACCAAAGCATTGGTTTTTACACCAGCCATTTTATGTCGCCATTGGCGCTCAAAACCAATAGCTGTGCCAAGTAATAAAGCTACTAATAACCTTATCTCAAATTGAGTAATTGTTACCATATTCATTTGGTAAAATTACAAAATATTTATGTTTTTTTTGAATATTTTAACAAACACCCTCCTATCAAGGAGGGTTGAAAAGCTTCAGCTTTTCGTGGAGGTGTTATTAGTTTAGGGAAGTCTTTGTTATTTCAAACGTTTCATACCTGCAATGGCCAATTCGTAATTTGGATCTGCTTTTAACACAAACTCGTAATTTAGTTTTGCATTTGTAAAATCTTTTAAAGCTTCATAACAAAGGCCGCGCATGTAATATGCCGGCAAAAAATCGTTCATCATTCTTACACATATATCAAAATTATGAATGGCTTCTTTTAAAAATCCTGTTTCAAAATTTATGTAGCCTACATTGTAATAGCATTCAAAATAATCGGCATTTTTTTCAATTACTCTTCCATAATCTACCAACGCCATTTTAAATCTTCTTTCGTTTTGCCAAAAAGTAGCTCTAGCAAAAAAAGCATCTGCATCATTTGGTCTAATTCTAAGGCAAGCATTGATATATTCTAAAGCTAATTTGTTTTTTTGTGCCAATAATATTTTAGCTAAAATCATGTGACTGTCGTAGTCGTTATTGTCTAATTCTATGGCTTTTTGAAAATTAGAAATTGCCTTTACCGTATCACCTACATCTTTGTAATTCATGGCTCGCAAGTGATAAGCATAAGCATTTGTTTTTTCTATTGCTATAATTGAATTAGCTAAATTGATTGATTTTTCATGCTCTTTGGTAATGTAATACAAATCGGCCAATTTGATTTTAGCGTCTATAAATTCTGGTTGCAGTGCAATGGCTTTTTCGTAATTTTTAGCTGCTAAAATAGTTTTAGTTAAACTGTAATTAGTGCGCGCATACATAAAAAAATAGTTGGCATTATTCGAATCTAAAGTGCAGGCATCTTTAAAATCTATTGCTGCTCGATCCATAATTTTTGCTTCAAAATATTTTGTTCCTCTTTCAAAATATAATTCCGCATTAGTAGGATTAGCTTGTATTTTTTCGGAAATTTCCTGAACTCCAGCTTTTATGGCTACAGAATCAATATTGGAATTTGATTTGATTTGATTTGTATTGTTGCCGCAGGCAATAAAAAAAATGGATGCTAATAAAAGAAGGGTGTTTTTATACATTTTTGAAAAAAATTAGTCGAAATAAATTAAGTGTTTATTACAAGTCACAAAAAAACGTAATTTTGTTGGCACAAAAAAGTGTTTAAGTTCGATGTTCGAAAGTGTTTAAGTTTTTTTGCTAAAATGTGGTGTGAGTAAATATTATTTATGAGTAAAGTAGATCGTTTTGAAGATTTGGATTGTTGGAAAAAATCACGAGAACTAGTGAATGTTATTTTTGATATTTGGGAAAATCAAATGAAAAATAAATATTTTTCCACGCAAGACCAAATAAAAAGAGCGGCTATTTCTACCATGAACAATATAGCAGAAGGATTTGGTAGATATAGTAATAAAGAGTTTATTCGCTTTTTAGAATATTCAGCTGCTTCATCAATGGAAGTTAGAAGTATGTTATATGTTTTAATTGATAGAAAATATATTGATGAAATAGCATTTGAAAAATGTTATCAATTAGCAATCGATCACACTAATATTACCTTAGGTTTGATACGATATTTAAAAACAAAACTTTAACTAAAGATATAAAGCACTTTTAACTTAAACACTTTAAAACTTTAACACCTAAACACTCATAAAACAATGGCATTTTACTACAAACAAGGACAAATTCCCGCAAAACGACATACACAATTCCGCAAACCTGATGGCAATTTATATGCAGAAGAATTGGTTTCTACCGAAGGTTTTAGCAGTTTGTATTCATTGGTTTACCATTGTAATGCACCAACTTTGGTAAAAGAAATAGGCGAAGCTTATAGCATTGCGCCCAAAGCAGCCATTGAAAAAAACCTACAAAACCGTAGTTTTTTAACTTTTAAAACTACCCCTGAAGCCGATTATTTGAAAAGTAGGGTTTATGTTTTGTTCAATAAAGACGTTTATTTGGCTGCTGCTGCTCCGCAAAAAAGCATGACAGATTATTTTTTTAAAAATGCGGATGCCGATGAAGTAATTTTTATTCACGAAGGCTCGGGCGTTTTAAAAACAGTATACGGACAAATTGAATTTGAATATGGCGATTACTTGGTAATTCCCCGCGGAACCATTTATCAATTGCATTTTGCAACAGAAAATAACAGGCTTTTTATTACTGAATCATTTTCTCCCATTCGTCCGCCCAAGCGTTACTTAAACCAATACGGACAATTAATGGAACATTCGCCTTATTGCGAACGCGATATAAAATTACCCTTACTTAAAGAAACTTTTGACGAAAAGGGTGATTTTAAAGTTTTAATAAAAAAAGAGGACATGATTTTTCCTTATACTTATGCCGCACATCCTTTTGATGCCGTGGGTTGGGACGGATTTCAATATCCTTATGGATTTAGCATTCATAACTACGAACCAATAACTGGCCGAGTTCACATGCCGCCTCCAATTCACCAAACTTTTGAAGGACATAATTTTGTAATTTGTTCGTTTGTTCCTCGTTTGTACGACTATCATCCACTTTCAATTCCTGCGCCTTATAACCACAGCAATGTAGATAGCGATGAGGTTTTGTATTATGTAGATGGTGATTTTATGAGCCGTAAACATGTGGAGCGTGGCATGATAAGTTTACATCCAAAAGGCATTCCACATGGCCCACATCCGGGAATGGCTGAAAAAAGTATTGGTAAAACTGAAACCAAAGAATTAGCAGTCATGATTGATCCATTTTATCCATTACAAATAACTGCTGCTGCCATGCAAATGGAGGACCCTAGCTATTATAAAAGTTGGGTGGAATAAGGGAAATTTTGAATGTTGGGTTTTGAATGTTGAATTAGGTGTTAATGAAAAGTTGTAAATGTTTATGAAGAAAATAACATATAGTTTAATTTTAATCTTATTATTATCAGTATTGGGCTGCAAGGAAAAAGTTGGACCTTGTAACATATCACCAATTATACCCAATTTTAGTTTAAAAATTATTGATCAATTAACTAATAAAGCTGCTTGCCAGGTTTATGACTCCATTGAGTTTAAAAAC
>CANGGG010000035.1 GCA_947453415.1 Bacteroidota bacterium
ACAGATTTTTCTTGATACAGAGAGAGATAGAGCAGTTTCTTCTAGCGGTTGGAATAATACATTGCGTATTAAAACTTCAGAATTTAGCAGATCGGAATTTAATAATAAAATCAATAATATTTTATTACCTGCAATTAATAATGACTACATAAAAATTTGTGCTAATAATTATAATAATCCGATATGGGACACGACAATTGGAAAAGAAGTTATGCAAGTAACATTAATTCCATTCGGTATATCTCGTATTCAGAGATCAATATTAGAAGCTATATCTCATAATACCTTACCAATTGATAAAGAAATTTGGAAAATTGCAGTATTAGAAAGAGACGTACCATGTGCTCAATTAGCAATAGATGATTTACAAAAACTTATTGAGGAACTAAATAATCTTGCTTTTGAACAATTAATAATTCCCCAAATTGAACTACATATTTATTCTACTGATGAATTTATCGATAGTGATTTCCAAATAAAAAATGCCAAATTGATAGATAGTTTTAAATCTGACGAATTTTATGATTTAGTAATTGATATAGCAATTCTAGACAGAAATACAAATTCAACACATATTGCGGCTAATACTCCCGAAATAATTAATATTCGTTCAGTACATTACCTTGATACAAAAAGAGTAATGGCTACTACAAAATTAATTAAATACAAACCATTTTGTGCAATTTCAAATAAAGACGGACTATGGGTAATAAATGATTTAACTATGAAAAATAGTTTAGATTATTTACTACAATCTATATTCCGTAAAAAAGAATTTCGCCCAGGTCAATTACCAATCATGCACAATGCTTTACAATGCAAAAGTGTAATTGGCTTGTTACCAACAGGCGGTGGTAAATCATTAACTTACCAACTATCTGCTTTATTACAACCTGGGATTTGCCTAGTCATTGATCCTATTAGGTCATTAATGAAAGACCAAGTTGACGGACTTTATAGAAACAATATTGATTCGTGTGTTTACATAAATTCAACATTACAAGGAGAAGAAAAAAGAAAAGCAATGCGAAAATTGGCTGATGGCGAAGTTCAATTTGTTTTTGTTTCTCCCGAAAGATTGCAAATGGAAGAATTCCGAAATATGTTAGATGACATGTTCAATCAAGGCTTATATTTCAGCTATTGTGTTATTGATGAAGCACACTGCGTTTCAGAATGGGGACATGATTTTAGAACAGCTTATTTACGATTAGGTGAGAATGCTATAAAATATTGTAAAACAAAAAATTTGGAACACCTTCCATTATTTGGTTTAACAGCAACAGCATCCTATGATGTGTTAGCTGATGTGCAAAGAGAATTATCAGGTAATGATGAAGCAAGAAGGCTTACAGAAGATGCAGTAGTAAGGTCTGAATACACTAAAAGGAATGAATTACAATATGTAATAGAAGAAGTAACATTTCCAACAGATGCCCTAAACAACATTTGGGCTTTAAAAAGAGAGTTAAGTTCAAAAAAGCAAGAACGTATAAAAAGATTATTAATTGATATTCCTCAAACTATCAATGAGTTTCTTTCTGAACCTACTTTAGTTTTTAGTCTAAATGATTGGGAACTAAACGAAAATGGTGAAAAAGAAGCTTTTGAAAAAATGCAACTTGAAAAATATATTCCAGAAAATTTCTACTATGATAATAATGCAGCTTTAGTATTTTGCCCTCATACTAAAGGTTCATTTGGTGTAACTGATAAATTTAAAATAGATATAGTAGGAATGCCCGTGGTTCGTGAAGGATATTATGATATTCTTTCAACTATACATAGTATTAACGCTGGCTACTTCATGGGTTCTGGAAATGATTCAGACACTAAAGGAAAAGTAATTCAAGAAGAATCATTTGATAATCAAGATAAATTCATAAATAGTGAATTGAATATGATGGTAGCTACGAAAGCATTTGGTATGGGTATCGACAAGGAAAATATAAGATACACAGTTCATGTTAACTATCCAGGATCTATCGAGAGTTATGTGCAGGAAGCTGGTCGTGCAGGAAGAGACCGTAAAATAGCCCTTTCCTACATTCTCTTCAATGATCAAGAAGTTTATCTTCCTAATGAAGAAGAACTTATAGACCACGATCTTGACATTAATATGTACTTTCATAAAAATTCATTCAAAGGGGTTGTTAAGGAATTAGCAGTATTGGATGAATTACTGACAGAGATATATTTTCCCGACCGTACATTTGAATTAGAAAATTTAATTAATAATGAATTTGATACAAACGTAAAATGCAATTATTGGGAAGGTGGAGCTAATAAAAGACTTTATATTAATTTTAATTTTTCAGAGCCATTAGGTTATTTAGATTTAAATTCTTTAAATAGTTTTCAGGGTGGTAGCATAAACCATAGCTTATCAAGTGATATTTTCCTACTTTTAAAAAAATATATTGAAAATCTTAATTTAACAGAGTCAGTCCATTTGTGGATACAAAGAAGCGATAAAATTTCAGGTATTGAAGAAATCCTAAAATCAAAGCGTACGGGTGATTCATTTGATATTACTGTTGGTTTTTATAATAATGCAAAAGAGCGAGTTAAAACGATTACTAAATGGCTACATGATGTGATCCACAATAATTTTACTGAACAAATTGTTCAACGAATGAGAGCTAATTGTTCGGATGCTGAAGCATTTATTGAAGAAGTTTGCGATAACTTTCTAAGATTCACAGGCGGAGCTACTCTTGATTTTGAAACACTATGCACCAACAGAGATGTAACACGAGGAAATACTAAAGGAACAACTTTTAAAATGTTCATGGCATATTACAATGGTTATCGTGATAAAATGGATACTGAAAAAGCAATATATCGTCTATCAACTTTAGGTATAATTGATGATTATACTGTAAATTTCTCTTCAAATACTTTTTCTTTAAAAGGAACAAAAAAAACAGAAGAAGAATATACAAATACTCTTAAGGGCTTTCTTTTAAAATACTATTCTGAAAAAACCACAAGTATTAGATTAAAGACTTTGGCGAAAATTGATGAGCCAACACAAATAAGAAAATCAATCAATTTTCTTGTAAATTTTGTTTACAAAGAAATTCAGAAGAAGCGAAAACTGGCAATGCAAGATATGAAAACTGCTTGTCGAATTGGATTAGAAAAAGGGAGTGTTGAACTTAAAGATTACATTGATTTATATTTTAACTCAAAATATGCTAGAGTAGGATATTCTTATATTAATGAAAAGGAAGTAGAAGTTAATGCATCATTACCTGATTTAACTGGCAATGGAATTAATGATGATTTAAAATGGGTTTGGAAATTTATTGATATTGTTGAAGAAGATCCAAAAGCAGGACAAATCGACAATATAAAACACCTTAGAGGTGCATGTACTCGAATGCTAAATAATCAGCCTGATAGCTATACTTTATTATTGTTAAATGCTTTTGCCCTATATATGTTAGAATTCAAAAATCCGAGGTATTTATTTGAAGCTGAAAATCTAATAATTACTGCTTTTTCAAATATCATGGAAAAAGAGTCAGATTGGGATGATAATAAATTAGAGGAAATATATAATAAATTTGTATCAATAGTAATAGATAAAAATACAGAGTTAGAAGCAAATATGGAGAAAAATAATTTCTCTTTCGATTTCGATTCGGTATTGATTAAGAGATTATTATATCCATTACAAAAAGCAAATAACCTACTGCAATCACTTAACGAAATATTAGAATAAAATGGCAAATCCAATTGTACAACAAATCAATACTGAATTAGAAAATCTTAAAATTAAATTAGATGAATTTAAATCAACAGTAACTTATTTAAATAGTGCTAAGGATAAAGTGGCTTTAGCCATTGTATCTTTAAACAATTCAGAAAACCATTTTGATTTAAAAGTAGAGGAACTAAAAAATACATATAATTCAATTATTAAATTAACAGATTCTGTTTCAAGTATTTTATCTAAAATTGATACTATAAACTTTCCAGAAAGATTAGATAGTATTGAAAAAACTGTTAAGGAAACTATTACAGAAATTAATGGGATAAAAAATGATACTTTGATTGAACTATATAAAGCCACTGAGGTAATATCTAAGTCTGATTTTGAAGGGAAATTTCAAAATCTTCAAAAAGCAATTAATAATTCAATTTTATCAAATGAAAACCTTGTAAATTCAATTGAAAAACAAAAGTTATCTGAAAAAATTGAAGAATCTGAAAAAAACATCAAATCAAAGTTAGAAACATCAATTTTTGAATTACAAAAAAGCACAAAATTAATTTCTTCGGAAGCAATAAAAACAATTAGTGATTTAAACATTCCAACTCATTTAGAAAAAATAGATACAACAATTAATTCTATAAATCAAGGCATTCAGACTACACAAAAACAAATTGGTGAAATTGAAAGAAATATAAAAGAAGAAATATTTTCAAAATTTAAAGATTTAAAATCAAAATTTGAATTAACATCAAAAGATACACAAGTTGATTTAAAAAACATTTCAAAAAGTATTACCTTCTTGAAAATACTCCTGTTTATTTCAATTATTTTATTAATTGGAAATATTTTTTTAAGTATGATTTTGAAAATTAAATTCCGATAACTATTTTTTATTTTTTTTATTATATGACTATAAATTCAAATAAGATTCAAGAAGGTACAATTATATTTTGGAATAAAGTATATGGTTTTATTCAAATTTCAAGTGAATATTCTATATTTTTCCATAAATCGAGTGTTCTTTTATTAAATGAATCTAATTTAAATTTACTAGATAAAGTTTCTTTTCAAGTTTCTAACGCAACAAATGGCAGACATCAAGGAAAAGAAATAGCAATTAATGTTGAAAAAACTGGAAATTTTGATTTACAGGATTATGATAGATTTGTAGGTAAAATAATAAAATGGAATGGCAAAACAGGCGAAATCATAAGCCCACCACAAAAAAAACACATAATTTTTTTTAGTACTAGAAAACTTTATGATATTGATTTATTTAAAAAAGATGATCTAGTTGTATTTAATCAAGTTATATCAAATAAAAATCCTGACCAATTATTTGCACTTTTTGCTTATCCTATTAATAGGGAAAAGGATATAATTTTTCTACAGCAAGCATATTTTGATTGTAAATTTAGTGATATAGAAAATTATATAGATAAACTGATTTTAGAACAAAATTATTATACTGATTTTGAATTGTTCGAATTGAAATTATTGCGATTAGGTAAAATAGACAGTCAAAAATCTTTTTTAAAATTGGTCTCATTAATAAATGAAAGTAGTAAAAGAAATTTTTGTCCACCATATTCATTATTAAAGGTTTATTGCACTGAAATCTATTTAATTCAACTTTGGGAAATGAAATTAATTCCTGAGATTGATATTAAAATAATTAAGGAGTATTTCCACAATACAAATTCTGAAAATAAAAGAATTATTATCCTTAAACTTAGTGAAATTGAAAAGTTTGAAGTATTAGAAAACCATTTTGAAAAATTGATTTTGGAAGGGTACCTATTCAATATAAATAATAATTTAAAAACCTTATTAGACATTACATTTAGAGATGAAAAAAGTAGATGCATAGAAATATATAATAAAGTAAAAACATTATTATTTAAAGAATTAAATAATAATGAATTAGTTTTTTTATGGCTTAATGGGTATATAGATAAAATAGATGAAAGAATAATTGTAGAAAATTTTGATATTAATGTTTCCAGCAATTTAAAATTATTATTTTCAAATAAAACAGAAAAAAATATTGATATAGTTAAAAATATTTTCGAAAATTATTTTTTTGAACTATCACAAATCGACTTTAATGATAATTTCCCTATAATAGTAATAAGATTTATTAATTTCAATACTTTTTTCAAAGATAGATTCAAAGAAATAATAAATGATATTATTACCAGGTTTAATAATTATCAAAAATTTATTTTATGGGTATTTAACGTACCTTTTAAATTTGATGCTTTTGACTATCTCGATAAAAATTATTTAGACATAAATGACTTTTATAAAATAAAATTTTTTATTCATAAATCAACTGATTTAAAAAAAACATTGAACCTAAATTTATTGAATAAAGTAAATATTAATGAAATAAATTTAATAAATTACATTTATCAAAATCCCTGGAATGAACTAATTCATCCTACTGAAATATTTCCATCTGATAAAAGTAATTGTTATTTTTTATTGGATTTATTAAATTTTATCGAAAAGTATAAACTTGAAAATATTGATATCGAAAACATTAGTTTATCTATTTTTAATTCTTTACCAAAATATAAAGTACATCATTTGAGATTATGGCTATATGATTACGTAATTAATAAATATGATTATGTTGGCTTTAGATCAAGTTATAATTTATTAAATTCAATTGAAAAAAAAATATTTAAACATAAATTAAACGATGTAATATATCATGAAGATGTAGTTATGCCAGAATTTTTAGAGGTTATTCCATGTAATTTAATTATTAATAAAACTGAATTTTCTACAATATATGATGCTAAAATTGAAAATATTTATTTTGAAAACAATAAATTTAAATTAAGAACTGAAAATGAATTATATACTGAATATTATATTGAAAAATACTCAAGTTCAGGGTTTAATAGAATTCCATCAAATGACATTTTAAATAATTTTGAAATAGTAATTGAAGTTAGTAATGAAAATAAAATAATAAATGTAAGTGGCTTAGAAGAGATATTTACGCAAATACATACAGATAGTATTAAACGTTCTTCAGGGGGATCATTGGTAAATAAAAAAAGCAGAAAAGTTGAAGAGTCATATGTTGAAAATTGGGAGCTAAGAAAAGAAATTATAACTTATCTTGAAAATAACCAAACAAAGAATTTTAATTCAAAAAGTGTATGGGAACCTAAAAATCGTTTTAGAAGATTAGATGAATATTCTGGAATTGATTCACTTGAATTAACTCGTTTATTTACAATTGATACAAAAGATGGTTATGGAATTGTATGGGAAAACATTGACTTAATGGATGATCGTGCAACTTATGTTTTCAAATCAAATTTTGAATCTATAACTACACAAATTAGTAAAATTGCAAATAGTATTGTGAATTATGCACAATTTCGTTCATCTTTATTAAGTGTTAGTAAAAGCAAAGAAACAAAAACATTTAAATCAAATTTAGGTCTAATTGGTACAATAAGAAATGAGAGAGGTGGGAATAATTCCTTTGAAAAATGGCTTGATAAACTAAATAAACATTTATCAGAAGATATTCCGAATATTCCATCTGATGAAGAACTTAGTACAATTGAAAATTGGAAATCAGAAACTGGTAATTCAAAAGCAACTGGTAAAAAATGGGAAACAGGTGTTGTAAATGGTAAGTCTATAAATGATGTAAAAGTTAAAAATATTCCGTTGGATCCCTCTAAAAATGAAATAAATAATATAGAAAAAAATAACAATTTAGAATTACAAAAAAAACAGGAAATATTAACCGCACTTAAAACTTTTAACAGTCAATTCTTAGAAAATTTTAAATATTAATTACATGGAAAACAAAAATGAACAAAGTATTGAAGAAATATTATTTAATGAAATTTCAAAACTTAAAACTGCTGTTGAATACATAGAAAAAGCTAAAACTTCTATTGAAAAATACGAAAAATATGATTCTAGATTTCAAGAATATATTTCAGAAATAAATTCATCTAGAATTCATAATAATGGAACTGTTAACTTAATTTCAAAATTTGAAAAAAAACAAAATGATTTAATTGTAGAATGTAAAGTATTAAAAAAATCAAATGATGAATTTAAATCTCAAATAGAGATTTTACATAAAACAATAAAAAATATCAAAAAAAATAATTTAATAATTAATATTTTTAGTTTTATCATTTCTATTTCCGCAATTCTATTTAGCTTTATTTTGTTATACAACTTGGATGAATATTTTAGAAATTTTATTCTAAAATATTCAAGTGAATTTATAAAAATTATTCTTTAGAAAGTATAATTTCAATAACAACCAATTTCGGATATTGATTATGATATATTTATTTTAGAAATACACTTGTAATATCTGTGCTTGAATCATAACTTATATTACCATAATTGGATAACTTTTTAGTTAATTCTGGTGAGGCTGAAACAAACTTAACCACTCCATTTTCGGCATTATCCATCACCACTTTTCTTAAAAAACCTTTACCCTGGAATTCTGGTTTAAATTCAATAAAATCTATCCCACCCAAATCCCAGTGTATACCACCCAGCATTTGGTTATTTATAATGATTGGTTGTAAAGCTCCACCGCTATAACTTTTTCTTCCTTTTTGTTCCAACCATTTTTGATCATCCTTGCTAACCTTTCCAAAATATTTTATTTCGTTATTTTCAAATTCAAGAATTAAGTTGATCCATTTTCGTATTTCATCATTTTCCATAACAATAAATAGTGTTATTAAAAAAAATGGATCGTTTAATGAACTAAACCATAAAAAATCTTCTAGCTATGGATGTAATTTGTTCCACTCGTTCATATTTTGTCATTGGCTGTAAGGAAACTCTGCAAATGTGTTTTTATGTGCCCTATTATTGTCCAACGCTGATGTTCAGGTTAGTCAATTCAACTTGAAGTTTTATTTTTGCTTTTAATGCTATAAAAACTTTTATCAAAGTGTCCATTGTAACATTACTTGCATTGTTTTCAAGTCTTGAAATTTGAGTTTTTTGAACACCAATAAGTTTTCCAAGTTCTTCCTGTGTCAAATGTCTTTCTTGTCGTCTTTGCTTAACGGCTTTACCAATTATGTCCATTTGAAGTTTATATTCAAATATTTCACGTCCAGGTGTCCCAATTTTACCAATAAGTTTGTCTTGCACTTGCTCTAAAGTATATGCTTTCATTTTTTCTGTTTTTTTGAGTAAATCTATTTTAGGACGAGACAGTTTATAAAACGTTGAATATCGCTGTGTCCATTTTCAATTCATGAAATAAAACTTTTCTTTGCTCCAATTTTACCAGCTAGTTGTTATTGCATTAAATAAGCTAACTTTTTTCTACTTTAATAAGCTCTCCAATAGCAAAAGATTTGGCTTTAATTTCAAAGTCAGTTCTTACTTTTGTTCCTGTTTCCCCGTATCTTTTGTCAAGATGTTAAGCAAATGTTTTGATGTTTTTATTTTTTGTTTTCATTATTTTTTGCAACCAAAATTAGTTTTTTATCACTCTATTTTAGTTTTACCCAACAAATCATCAAACTTTGACTTCATGGTTGGGTTGTTATGAGTTAATTTTTTAATGGTTAAATCTTCTGTTTTCTCATTTGCAAGTCGCAGGTTATTTTCCGATGATAACAATGATACCTTGGTTTTTTCTAATTCTTTTATTGTTTTATCTATACCGTCAATGGCTTCTTTGAATTTACGACTTGCCAAATCATAATTTCTTGCAAAGCCATCTTTAAAAGTGTTCATTTTATCCTCAAAATTGGTAATATCTATATTCTGACTTCTTACCAATGCAAGTTCTGATTTATATTGCATAGAGTTCATGGCAGCATTACGAAGTAAGGTAATAATAGGAATAAAAAACTGTGGGCGCACCACATACATTTTGTTGTACTTGTGCGACACATCAACAATTCCTGAGTTATAAAGCTCACTATCTGTTTCTAATAGTGAAACCAACACTGCATATTCACATTTCTTTTCTGTGCGGTCTTTGTCAAGTTCTTTTAAAAAATCTTCATTTCTTTTTTTCGTTGCAGTTTCATCTCCCTCATTCTTCATTTCGAACATAATAGAGATGATTTCATTACCCGAATCATCCAATTCTTTGTATATAAAATCACCCTTACTCCCCGACTTTGAATCATTGTCTTTTTCAAAATAGGCTTTTTGAAATGCAGTTGCACGAAGTTTGTTAAACTCAATCTCGCAATGTTGTTCAAGCGTTTCGCCTATCATTTTAGTCGATAATTTGAGTTTCATGTCTTTTACACGGGCTATCTCATCGTCCTTGTATTTTATAATTGCATCTTTACTTTGCAATTCTGTTGAATACTGATGCTTTAGTGAGCTTTCAAGGTTTTGCTTTTCTAGTTCTTTGGTCTTTAAATCATTTGCTAAAGAGTCTCTTTCTTTTTCTATTTTTTGAACGGCTTCCGTAACTTTAAGTTTAGTCTCTAATTCAGCCTTCTGTATTTTAGATAACATTTCAGTAATTTCAGCTGTTTTTTCTGCTAACTGTGATGAAAGATCTTGTTGATTTTTAGCTTGCAGTGCTATTATTTCTTTGTCCTTTTTTACTAAATTTTCTTGCAATGAATTTCTAAGATTCGCTTCAGCCAGTTTAATCGCATTTTCTTTTTCTTTTTCAGCAATGGCTAATCGCTGTAGTATTTCTTCTTCAAATCTATGGTCTCTAACTTGCTTTAAAATATCAGCAAAACCAGCTTCATCTACTTTAAATACTTTATTACAATGTGGGCAAATAATTTCGTTCATATATTTTCAGTTTGTTTTTATATTTGTTGTTTTATGTTGTATAACGTTTTGGGGCTTGGCGAAGTGGGGGGATTTGAAGTACAAATGTTCAATTTAGCACTAATGTTGATAGAAGTACAAATGCTCAATTTAGCACTAATGCCCCCATTTTGCCAAACCCCTGTTAGCGGCTGCCCCCTTTTATCATTTGAGTAATTCAGTCATTTTTTCGCTGTGTTCTTTTATTTCATTATGGTTGTTCGTGCCATTTGTGTCCCAATGTTCATATTCCATCATAATGCGTTGTTTTATGCTGTCAATTGTCGTGCTACCTGTGTAATAATCTTTCTTTGCGACTGGCATAAAATTGCTCAAACGTGAATTTTTACTTCCACTAATTAGACATAAATTTCCGAAATTGTCTAACCAAACAGCATCTTGTCCTTGTAAAATTAAGTTCTCGTCAATTGGGTGTTGTGGATAATAATGCTCAACCGAACTTCTAAATGTGTATTCAAAGTCTTTTACACGGTTGTCTGAAAATACTTGTCCATTTTTGATTTTGAAATAGTTTTTGTTAGCTCTATAATCTTGCCACAACAAATAATCAAGATAGTTGAAAATAAAGTTTTCTACGGCTGTTCCTTGATTGATTTTGTTGGTGTCAATATCGGTTAGTGAATTTTTTTGTATGCCGTTATTTGTGTAGATTATTTCAAAATAATCTTTTTGGTTCTTTGCTAAAAATCTGTCGTTTAAGAAAGTTTTTGCAAGATTTTCAAGATACGATTTATAATCGTTTGCTAGATTAGTTTCAGAATATTCTACAACGAATTTCAACGAAGCGTTTAACCAATGCTTGTAAACCAAAGTAGGGTTTGAAACGTGAAACATTGATAACAACATTAGAATTTCTCTGTTTACACCGTCATTGGTTTCTGTATTGTCTGCATCAAATGTATTTACATAACTTACTTTGTTACCATCATACCATTTTAGTCGTTTTAAACTCCAATGGTCTGTGCCTTTTGCAAACTCTCTTTTTATAACATACTTGTCAAAATTAAACTTGCCTTTCAATAAATTGTAACCAAATTCTTTTACAAATTCTTTGTCATTTTTGTAAAAAGGTTCAAATATTTCCAATAAGCGTTTGTCATCTAATGGAACATCGGATTTTGTTTGTATTCTTAAAATGTGAAGTAGGAAGTTTGCAAAATTGATAATCGTATTAAATCTATCAGGGCTTTCATCCGTAGTGCTAGAATTGTCAGTAATTGGTTTTGCTGTTTTTACAAGAAGTTGGCTTATCGTCAAAGTTTCTTCCGTAGTTTGATTGGCTGTTGGAATTTGTAATTTCTCATAAAGAACATCTTTGCCAACTAAATTGTTCCAATCATTTTTACCAAATAGCTCATCTCTTTGTGCAACTGAAAAACCGTACTGAACATATTTTTCCATATTTGAAGTTGCTTCCCAAATCAAGTTGAAAGCATATTTCAAATTGTCATCTTCCAAAATTTCAAGCATTTTTGCTTTTAAGATTTCGTGTTTTTCTAATTGTTCGCCACGACTATTCATTATTTCAAAATAGTGATTCAAGTCTGTGTCTTCTGGAACTAAAACACGTAATATTGTAACCTTTTCAAAAAAATAAATGCAAAATTCATCAATAGACAATTTATTGTCAGCTAAAATTTTTGCTAATGATTTTTTTGCATCGTAATAACCTTGCTGAATAGCAACATTACATTCTTTATTGTCTAAACTTTCTCGGTTAAAAAGATACGAAAGTGTGTTTGAGGCAACTTTACGGCTATCAAAATTTAAATTGAGTTTTTTATACCAAGATAAATCTATTGTTGAATACTGTTTTTTGATTACATTTAACAATATGGTCAATGTTGTTAATCGTTGCTGTCCATCTATAGTTTCATAGATTACTCCACCTTCTAATTTTCTTTCGTAAGCAATCAACGAACCAATGTAGTATTTGGGTTTGTTATCTGATATTTTACTTTTAAGAATGTAATCTACAATGTCCTGTATGAGTTGAGTTATTTGAGGTTCGCCCCATTCGTAATTTCTTTGATAAATAGGAATTACATAGTCGTCTGAACCAAATAATGCTTTAATGCTGTAATATTTCGGTTGTTTATCATTCATAATATTTTAAGGTCTTGAAGTGTTCAACAATTTTTTCTGTTTTACTTGATTTATTTTCTTTTAAAGTTTCAAGTCGGAAGTTTAAAATTTCGTTTGGTTTAATTGTTTCCTTAATTCTTTTGAATAACTGTACTTGAGAATGTCCCTGATTGAGAGCAAAATTATCAACTGAATCAAGTCCGACTGCTTGTAATTTTAAACGCAATGAATACGCCCAAGCAAAAATTTTGTCAATAGCTTTTGATAAATCTTTATCTCCGAATTTGTCTATGTAATAAATCAAGCCACAATAAAACAGGTTGCGAATATATTTGTCTCCTATCCGAAAACTGCCATCATAAGTTTTGATTATGTTCAATAGAGGATATTTTTCGCTCATTTCTTTTGATTTCACTTTATCAATCATAATTTGATAATGTTCTATCATTTCAAAAAATCGTTTTCCGTTTATGATAGTTTCATCTATTTGAAATGGAAAAGCCATTTCTCGTTTATCAATATTTCTGTGATATGAACGGTTGTATTCTTCAACATAAAAGTGAGCAATGCGAAGCATTGCTGCAAAAGGATAATTTTCTTCTATGTCGGGGCTTACGCCTTTGAAAACATCAACTTCGTTCTTTGAAAAATACCGTGCAGAATGTCCATTACTCCAATTTCTGATTCTAAATAAATATTGTGAAAATAATTTTGAAAGTTTTGCTGTGTCTAAATTTTCCCACTTTTCAACTGTCTTTTTACGTTCTTCTTCTGTTGAAAAATTATTCATTTCTCGCAAGTGATATGCTTTTAGTAAGTCGTGTGGTTCAAGGTCTTTACCTCTCGAATTTTGAGAATCAAAAAACTGAAATGCTTCTGAAATATCATTCAATACGACTTCTACCAAAGTGCATTTCTCTAAAAAAAACCAAATTGATTTTTCGTCAAAATCTGCAATTCGTCTTTCAATTTGTTTGTAGTTATTTTGGATATTGGCTTTTGATATGTCATTAGCAAAAGATAAGTTCAAAAGTTTTGGGGCAAAACTTTTTAATGCTTTTTCTTCTTCTGTCGTCTTGTTCTGTTTTTGTGTTATTGCGAATGCAATCAACGTCAATGTAATTGTTCGTTGTTGTCCATCAACAATATCAGAAATATTGTCGTGATTATGAACGACAACTGTTCCTAAACGATATTCTGATTTTTCTTTATGTATTAAAACATCGTCAATAAGTTGATTGACATTTTTTGTTGTCCATTTGTATGGTCGTTGATAGCTTGGAATTTGTAAGCTGTCATTTGTAAGTAAGTCCCTTACTTTTATTATTTTCGGTTTGTTTTGTTCCATTCTGTGTTTTTCAATTGCTGGGTTGCACGGTCTGTCTTGGGGTTGCCGCTAACTTGTTTATATGGATGCCTTTTGCATCTTTTTACTCCCAATTAAGATGTAATAAGAATATATTTTAATATACTTTTCAAATATACTTTTATTTATTATTTGTAAGCATAACAAAAACTTTCCATGCAATATACTGATACTAAATTACTTTTTTACAATACTTTTGCATGACTTCATTATTTTGGGGGGCTTTAAATAGACAAATCAACCGTTGGGATAAATTAGCACTCTTTTAGCACTGTTTTTTGTTAAACAATTGGTATTCAATGCTAATCGGAGTATCCCTAACTCTCCGCCAGTAGTAATACAAAACAAATCAAAAGCCCGTAAAAATCAGTGTTTACGGGCTTTTTTGTTTTTACCTTTTCAAAACAGGATAATTCAGATAAATGTACAATGATTTACAATTGGATTGATTGTAATTTTTAAACGAAATAATTATTCAAAACGTCCTTTATACTTTCATAAGTATTTAAATTAGTAATATTCTTTTTAGTAAAATGCTGCCATTCAACTTTAGTAATATTTTCTTCTTCTTGGGGAACCAAAAGTCCGTTAAAGGTAGTATTCATTTTATACCAAAAAGTTCTTTTTAAAATATACTTATCCTTAAAAAAATAAGTGTGATAACTTTTATAAGCCAAATATTCAATAGAAAGTCCATTTACAGCACACTCCTCCTCTACTTCTCTTAAAGCAGCAATTTCAGGTGTTTCACCTGAGTCAATTTTACCTTTTGGTAAATCCCAAACGCCTAGTCTTTCTATTAAAAGTAATTCATTATTACTGTTAAAAACCAAACCACCAGCCGCTTCTATTAATTTATAATTACTTGCAAAAAGTTGAAATACCATTTCCACATCTTCACAAATTAAAATAATTCCTTTAAAATCAATATTTTTAGTGCTTTGCAATAAACTATCAAATAAAGTTTTGTTGAAAAAAATAGTTTCTAAATCATCATCAATATTTAATTTTGAATTGGTAATAAAGAATGGCTTATCATTTATAAAAATTTTATACATTTGTAAATATGAATTTAAGCAATACTGCTGCTGAAAAAATAGCTAATTATCTTTTGCAAATAAATGCAATAAAATTGAAACCCAATGAACCTTTTACTTGGGCAAGTGGTTGGAAAAGTCCAATTTATTGTGACAATCGCATTTCACTTTCACACGTTGAGGTAAGAAATTTCATCAAAATTGAATTGTCAAAATTAGTTCAGGATAATTTTAAAAATATAGATGCAATCATTGGAGTTGCAACAGCTGGTATTGCTCCTGGAGCATTAGTTGCTGATGCTTTAAATTTACCTTTTGGATACGTGCGTTCTGAAGCTAAAAAACACGGAATGGGTAAACAAATAGAAGGTGATATTATAAAAGGAGCAAATGTTGTTGTGATAGAAGATTTAGTATCTACCGGAAAAAGCAGTTTACAAGCTATTGATTCTTTAAAAGATTTTGGCTGCAATGTTTTAGGATTAGCAAGTATATTTACCTACGCATTTGACGAAGCTCAAAATGCATTTGATAAAATAAACTGCCCATATTTATCATTAAGTAATTATCCAACTTTAATAGACTTAGCAGTAAAAAAAGAATTAGTAAAACCTGAGGAATTAAGTAAATTAAATGAATGGCGTAAAAGTCCTTCAACTTGGATGCAATAAAACATAAAAAATAACGTGAAATTTTCAAAAAATCCTTTAAAAACAAGCTATGCAATTTGGTTTGGTTTATGGACTGTTGTAACATTTACAGTTTTATATCCATTTATTAGATATGCCTTAAGCAATCCTAAACGATATTCTTTAGGTCATAAAATTAGAAGAATATGGGGTAAAGTATTATTAGTTACAGGATTTGTAAAAGTTATTCAAATTATTGAAGAGCCATTTGATACATCAAAACCTTATATTATTTGCCCGAATCATACCTCTCAACTTGATATTGTAACCTTAACTGTAAAATTAAATCAACTAGATTTTAGTTTCATGGCAAAAAAAGAATTGGAAGAAATTCCAGTTTTTGGAATCTGGTTCAGAACAATAGATATAGCGGTTGATAGAAAAAATGCCAGAAAAGCAGCTGAGGCATATAAAAAAGCAACTCGTTTTTTTGAAAGTGGTCGTAGCTTAGTTATATTTCCGGAAGGTACAATTTCAAATCAGGTTCCTAAATTAATAAAATTTAAAGATGGTCCTTTTAGAATGGCCATTGAGAAACAAATAGATCTTTTGCCCGTTACCATTATAGGAAATTGGGATGTATTACCAGATCAAGGAGTTTTTGAGGGAAAGCCAGGAAAAGCATATCAAATTATTCATAAACCAATTTCAACAAAAGGATTAACCTTAGATGATACTGAAATGCTTAAAAATAAAGTATTTCAAATTATTGAAAACAAACTAAAAGAATACAATCATGGAAATTAATATAGACATTATCAATAAACTTTCGGATTTAGCAAAACTAAATTTTTCAGAAAACGAGAAAGTAAATTTAGAAAAAGACATGAACCAAATAATTTCTTTTTTTGAAAAAATGAATGAAGTAAATACTGAAAATATTGAACCATTAATATTTATGACTGATGAAGAAAATATTTTACGTTCAGATGAGCCCAAAAGTGTGATATCTCATCAGGAAGCATTATTAAATGCACCTGCTAAAGATTCAGATTATTTTAAAGTACCTAAGTTTTTAGACAAATAAATAATTGAAATTCATTTTCAAATCTGAAACTACCAATATTTTCCATCTATCAAATTAGAGAAAACAATTACAAGTAAATTAATTTTATTGCAAAAAATAAAAACTACAAATGGCAAGTTTAGTAATTGATATTAACAAAATTGGTAAAACATATAAAATTGGTGAAGTAATTGTAAATGCTTTAGAAACGATAGATTTAAAAATAGAAAAAGGAGAATATGTTGCATTAATGGGTCCATCGGGTTCCGGAAAATCAACATTAATGAATATATTAGGTTGCTTAGACACGCCAAGCAGAGGCAGTTACAAACTAAATGGAATTGACGTGAGTCATATGACAGATAATGAACTAGCAGAAATTAGGAACAAAGAAATTGGTTTTATTTTCCAAACATTTAATTTATTACCCAGAAACAGTTCACTTGAAAATGTAGCATTGCCATTAGTATATGCAGGCATAGGAAAAACTGAACGATTAGAAACAGCAAAACTTGCATTACAAAGCGTTGGACTTGGAGATAGAGTTGAGCATAAACCCAATGAATTAAGTGGAGGACAGCGTCAGAGAGTTGCCATTGCAAGAGCATTGGTTAATAAGCCTGCCATTATTTTAGCAGATGAGCCAACAGGAAATTTAGATACAAAAACAAGCTATGAAATTATGGATTTATTAGAAGAAATTCATAAAAAAGGAAACACCGTAATAATTGTTACTCACGAAGAAGACATAGCAAAAAGAGCTAGAAGAATAGTTCGATTAAGAGATGGAATAGTTGAAAGTGATACTATGAGTTAAAGATTACAACTGAAATAAAAATCACCTTCAAACTGATTTTTCAAATCAATATTTTCTTTAAACAAACCAAAAACACTAGAACCACTTCCACTCATACTTGCATAAATTGCTCCATTTTCATAGAGTTTTTCTTTCAATTTTTTAATTTCAGGATGATTCAAAAAAACTGATTTTTCAAAATCATTTTCAATTAAACCTTTCCATTTTTCAACAGGATTTTTAATTAAATCCTTTAAAGAAATTTGTTGTTCACCACGTATATAAACATTTGAAAAAGCCTCGGCAGTACTTACATGAATATTAGGATTTATCAATACAAAAAAGTATCCTTTTAGCGACAAATCAATTGTTTCAATAACCTCACCTCTACCCTTTGCAAAGCTTGGAATATTTTCAATAAAGTATGCGCAATCACTTCCTAAAATTGCTGCGTATTCTTTTAGTTTTTGTATGGAAATATTCAATTTAAAATGTTCATTCAATAATTTTAAAGCAAATGCAGCATTGCTGCTACCACCTCCCAAACCCGCACCCATTGGTATATTTTTTAATAAATAAAAATCAACAGGTTTTAATTCAAAATCTTTTGCTAATAAATGATAAGCTTTTACAATTAAATTTTGTTTGCTATCACCATCAATTGGCAAGCCAAAAGAATGAAAATCAACTTGATTAATAGCATCATTCTTTCCAGGTATTAATTCTAAACAATCATTCAACGGAATTGAATAAAATACCGTTTCCAAATTATGAAATCCATCATCACGTTTATTTAAAATGTGAAGACCTAAATTAATTTTACAGTTAGAAAAAATTATCATTTTATTTTAAAATTCTACTATCAATATTCATGTCAACAAAGTTTTCAATTTCAAGTTTAAAAAACTCCTTATGCAATGAATTTATCAATAAATTACATTCCAATGGCATAATTGCAGATGGAACTTTCAATGCCAATGTTTTATTACTTTTCAACCAATTATTTCCAATAACTTTTAAAGAATCAGGGCTTGGAACTTGCTGCCAATTGGCTGGTAAATCATTCAAAGTAATTATTTCAATTTTCACCTTGCTATCTAATTTCAAAGTTAACAAACTGGTTTGAATTGTTTTTGTAATACCACTGGCATTGCAAGCAAATTCAAGCATTGCCAAAGAAGGACTATATGATGTATATAACATTGAATTACCAACAGAATTCCATCTTCCTCCATATAATTTAGCACCTTGACCACTTAAGTCACCAATAAATTTCTTTAAACCAAATCTATAAATAAGCATTATTTACAATTAAGAAAAAATGCCATGTTCAATTCTACCCAAAACATCAGAAACCATTTTTACACCAAAACTTGTGTCCAATAAATCTAAAGGTTTTTGATTGCCTAAAGCATAATTAGGCGTTTGAAACCATTGTTTAATTGCATCTTCATCTGAAAATATTTGGTAAGCTTTAGCATAAACATGAGCCATTTCTATGGTTTGTTCTGATGTATAAATATCTAATGGTGAGGTTTCCTTAATACGTTGAAAATTTCGAGCGCTCATATGTAAAAGTTCACAAATTTTTTCTTGTGTTATTCCAAACTTTGCAGCCATATTAGTAACTGATTGCTTTAACAAACCATTTCTGCTTAATTTCACTAAATCCATTTCATTTTGAAAATGAGAAGATAAATTCAATATAGATAATAATGGATTTTGAGATGCATAATAAGAAGGAGCTGGTTCATCAACAATCATTGGGTGTTCAATGTTATTGAGTGTTTTTACTGTTCGAGTTGATTTATAAGTTTTTCCCACCCACAACATTACGACATTTTTTTCGAATAAAAAATTTTTTGTCGTATTATTTCATTTTTTCTCTTTTTTGTAAGAAAGTTAAAATAATTTGATTGAAGTTATCTTGAATGGCTGCATCCACAAAATCAACCTTAAGTTGGGCACATTTTAGTTTTATTTCTTCTTTAAAATTTTCAAACATTTTCTTGTAATCATTACTCACTAAGTTTGGAAAAACTTTTAGCTTTTCTCCTGTCTCACTGTCAATAAATAGATAAGGTCGTTTTGAAAAATCAAAATCAATTTCAAATTTTTTATCTTGAACATGAAACAAAACAACTTCATGTTTACAATATTTCAAATGTTGCAATGCCTCAAATAAAGTTTCCATATTTTCAGTACTAAACATATCAGTAAAAATGATAATCATGGAACGTTTTTGAATACTTTCAGCAATTTGGTGTAAACCAACTGCCAATTTACTTCCAGCATTTACATTTTTTGCGGCATTTAATTTATTCAATTCATTAAAAATCATTTTTACATGAACAGAACTTGATTTTGCGGGTGATTGAAAAACAATTTCATCATTTAAAATACTTAAACCAACAGCATCACGTTGTTTTTTGAGCATATAAGTAATACATGCAGCTGAATAAGTGGCAAAATTAATTTTACTCATTCCATCCGTTGGAAAATACATAGAAGCTGAATTATCAATGACCATATAGCACCTCAAATTAGTTTCTTCTTCATACCTTTTGGTATATAGTTTTTCTGTTCTACCAAAAAGTTTCCAATCAATATGTTTGATACTTTCACCAGGATTATACTGCCTATGTTCGGCAAATTCAACGCTAAATCCGTGAAAAGGACTTTTATGTAAGCCGGTTATAAAACCTTCTACTACTTGTTTTGCAAGCAATTCTAAGTTACCAGTTTCAAGTAAATTATGTTCTGTGATGATATTTTCCAAGATTTGTAAAAATAAAAAATCCCTTCAAATATTTAAAGGGATTTTCAGAAAAAATTATTGTTAATTTTTATGCCAATTGAGCATCCAATTTGCCAGCCAAAATATGTTTTGGAACTGCACCAACTTGTTTATCTACTAATTTTCCATCTTTAAAAAACAATAAAGCAGGAATGCTCATAATACCAAAATCAGTTGCTATTTTAGGATTATTATCCACGTTTACTTTACCCACTAAAGCTTTACCTTCATATTCTTTCGATAATTCATCAACCACCGGACCTACCATGCGGCAAGGACCACACCACTCCGCCCAAAAATCAACTAAAACTGGAACTTTTGAATCTAAAACTAATTCTTGAAAATTAGCGTCTGTTATTTCTAATGCCATAATTTATCTATTTATTTTTTATAATATTTATTGTTACGCAATTTAAAATCCAAATTATAAAATACAAACAAAATGTCAGTCTTTAATTTTTTGATTTAGTATTTAAGCAATTATAATTTAATTCAATTTATAAGTAAGACCCAAATCATCCAAAATTTGAAGCATTTCATTTGTTAACGAAACTTTATATTTACTAGATCGCATGCTAATTGCCATTTGTTCTTTTCGGTTTGTAACTATAAAATTAAGAGAAGCGGTGCCATCATTTCCTTTTATTTTATCAAAAATTAAACTGATGAACTGATCATCTAATCTTTCTAAATCTACTTCTACGCTTATATTTTTAATATACTTTTCTCTTACATCCGTAAGCATTTCAATAGATGAAATTTTAAATTCAAAATCATCCTCTTTACCCCATCTGTTGTCAACTCTACCTTTTATGTATAAATAATATCCCGCTTCTAAATATTTTTTATAGTTCAAATAGTTTTCGCCAAATAATGGTATTTCAATAAATCCGCTGTAATCCTCAATTACAAAACTACCAAAAGGTTTTCCAGCTTTACTCATTCTATGATTTGCTGAGGCAACCACACCAACAACTTTCAAATCAACACCTTTTAACGATTTCAATTCCTTTAACTCAACCAAAGGATGTGATGATAATTTATCAATTTCTACTTTAAAAGGATCTAAAGGATGTCCTGAAAGATAAATTCCAATTACTTCTTTTTCTTTCTTTAACTGTTCCATTAAACTCCAGGTTTCAGCGGCAGGAATAATTGGTTCTGGTAAACTTACAGATATACCTCCACCAAATAAACTTTGTTGGTTTGCATTTTCATTAGCTTGCAAAGCATTACTAAACTTAATGGCTTTTTCTATGATACTAGCATCTTCATTTGCTGAAAAATATTGAGCTCTATGTGTTCCTTCGAAACAATCAAATGCACCACCAAAAACCAAACCTTCTAATGTTTTTTTAGTAACCGATCTTAAGCTTACTCTTTTAGTTAAATCAAAAATACTTTTGTAGGTACCTGTTTTTTTTCTTTCTTCTATAATTTCTTCAACGGCAGCTTCGCCAACGCCTTTAATGGCAGCTAATCCAAATCGTAATTCACCTTCCTTATTCACCGAAAACTTTACTTCCGATTTATTTACATCTGGCCCAAAAATATTTAATCCCATTCTTCTGCATTCTTCCATAAAGAAAGAAATTTGATCCATATCACCAGATGCATTATCTAATGTGGCAGCCATAAATTCGGCTGGATAATGTGTTTTTAAATAAGCAGTATGAAAAGCAACATAAGCATAACAAACAGAATGCGATTTATTAAAAGCATATTGTGCAAAAGCTTCCCAATCTTTCCAAATTTTTTCTAATTTATCAGTAGGATGCCCATTTGATGTGGCACCTTCAATAAATTTGCTTTTCATTTTATCCAAAGTTTTGATGTCTTTTTTTCCCATTGCTTTTCGCAATGTATCAGCATCACCTTTGGTAAAATTTCCAATTTTTTGTGACAATAACATTACCTGTTCCTGAAAAACGGTAACACCATAAGTAGGCTCCAAATATTCTTGCATTTCAGGCAAATCATATTCTATTTTTTCATTGCCATGTTTCCTATTAATATAAGTAGGGATATAAGCAATTGGACCTGGCCTGTATAATGCATTCATGGCCACTAAATCGTTAAAAGTATCAGGTTTTAAATCCTTTAAATGCTTTTGCATTCCAGCACTTTCAAACTGAAAAACTGCATTGGTATCACCTTTTTGAAAAATAGTTTCATACGTTTTTTGATCATCTAAAGGAATATCTTCTAAGTTAATTTCAATGTCATGATTTTCCTTTATAAATCTCAGCGTATTTTTTAAAATTGTTAAGTTTTTTAAGCCTAAAAAATCCATTTTAATAACACCCGCATCTTCAATTACTTTACCCTCAAATTGTGTAACCAATAAATCAGAATCTTTTGCAACAGCAACAGGAATTAAATCGGTTAAATCGCAAGGTGCAATGATTAAACCAGCTGCATGAACGCCAGTTCCTCTTACCGAACCTTCTAATTTTTCGGCTTCTTTTAAAACTTTACTTTGTAAATCTGTTCCTTCATAAATTAATCGAAGTTTCTTTACATTTTCAATATCATCTCCCTCTAAACCTTCTTTTTCTTTTAAACTTTTTTCACCGTCTAAAGGAGCATGAAGCAACCTTACTAATTTTACACCAGGTTTTGACGGAACTAATTTTGCTAAAATATTTGCTTCTGCTAATGGTAAATCTAAAACGCGCGATACATCTTTTATACTTGACTTAGCAGCCATAGTACCATAAGTGATAATTTGAGCAACTTGATTTCTACCATATTTTTGAATCACATAATCAATTACTTTTTGCCTTCCAACATCGTCAAAATCTGTATCAATATCGGGTAATGATTTCCTATCAGGATTTAAAAATCTCTCAAAAAGTAGTTCATATTTTATAGGGTCAATATTAGTTATTTCAATACAATAAGCCACAACACTTCCAGCTGCCGAACCACGACCAGGACCAATAAAAACACCTAAATCTCTGCCTGCTTTTATAAAATCCATTACTATTAAAAAGTAGCCAACAAATCCCATTGTTTCAATGGTTAACAATTCAAAATTTATTCGTTCCTCAATGGCAGGAGTTACCTCAGAATAACGTCTTCGAGCGCCTTCCCAAGTTAAGTGTCGCAAGTATTGAGCTTGGGTTTGAAACTCAGTTGGAATTTCAAAATTGGGCAATAAAACTTCTCGTTTTAAATCGAGCGTTTCTATTTTACTTACTATTTCATTGGTGTTATCAATGGCTTGAGGAATATCGCTAAAAAGGGTACTCATTTCCTCGGTAGTTTTAAAGTAAAACTGATCATTTGCAAATGCAAATCTTCTACCTTTTACACTTACATCATCGTCTGAAAAATCCTTGTTACTTGGTGTGCTTTGCAATGAACCAGTGTTTACACATAATAAAATATCGTGTGCATTGGCATCCTGCTGATCTACATAATGTGAATCGTTTGATGCAATCACTTTAACATTATATTTTGCAGCAAATTTCATCAAAACTTCGTTCACAATATTTTGTTCATTAATATCGTGACGTTGCATTTCTACATAGTAATCTTCACCAAAAATATCTAACCACCATTTGAATTCTTTTTCAGCTTCGGCTTCACCTTTTTTCAGAATAGTTTGAGGAACCATTGCCCCAAGGCAACAAGTAGTAGCAATTAATCCTTTGTGGTATTTTAAAATTAATTCCTTGTCTATTCTTGGATATTTTCCATACATGCCTTCCATGTATCCAAGCGAGCAAATTTTTATTAAATTTTGGTAGCCTTCTGCATTTTTTGCTAATAGTAATTGATGGTAACGTTTATCCTTGTCATCTTTAGTAAAAGCACGTTTTGTTCTATCATTTACCACATAAAACTCACAGCCTACAATGGGTTTTACTTTTAAAGAACCATCATCGTTTTTATGTTTATATGCTTCCGCAACAAATTGAAATGCGCCAAACATATTGCCATGATCAGTAATGGCTATAGCAGGCATATTGTCTTTGAGTGCTTTTTTGTATAAATTACCAATTTCTGCCGCTCCATCGAGTAACGAAAATTGGGTGTGAACATGTAAATGTGAAAACTGCATCTTTTAAAAATAGTCTGCTAATTTACACTAACATTTATATTGAAAACACATTGTTGAAAAAGAAAATTGAACTGACTGATTACATTGAATGTTTAAAAAAGTTATCAACGATTGATAAAATTTTGAATGTTGAATTTTAAATTTTGAATGATACAACTAAGTCAATTTGTTGATACAAATTTCACTAAAAAAAAAAGAAAGAAAGGTTTTCTAAACTTAAAAAACACGTAATTTAAAATGTTGCCTGTTTTGTTCCGCTCTAAAAAAAACTAAACCAATAAAAAACAAATCAACGGTTTGATACACATTATTATTTTGTTTTATTTCCTCCCAAGCATTTGTCATTCCTGGGCTCCAATAAATATCGTCAAATATAAACACGGAATCATTGTGTGCCTTTGGCAATGCTTTGTTAAAGTAATCCATGGTGGCTTCGTAAGTATGATTTCCATCCACAAAAAACACATCAATGCTTTGGTAATTATTTAAAACATCATCTAATTTTTCGTTAAAACTACCTTCAATGGAGTTAACATGTTTTGATAATTCTAATGTTTCAAATTGTTTTAAAGCCACTTTTCTAACATCTTGAATTCCTTCTATGGTAGTAAAATTTGTTTCCTCCAATGGGTAGTTTTCTTTTATTGCTGAAGCAATATAGCTAGCTGTAATTCCCAGCGAAGTACCTAATTCTATGATATTTTTATACTTATACTTTAAAACAATTTGATGAATGATCTGAGCAATTCTAGCTGGTTTTAAATGCGCTTTTGCTAAGTCTTTTACTACTTTTTTAGTTTCAGTTGACAGTAAATTACTGCCCGCACCTAAATCATAATAGGAAACAAGTTCATCGTTTTTTAAAAGATTAGTTCTACAGTTTTCAATGGCTTTAAACTTTAAATTATTGTTTTGTTTCTTAATTGTATTTTGATATAAATCAAAAACAAATGGTGAATGCAATACATCGATGAATGTAGCTGTTAAATAATGTTGTATAAATTTTTTAAGGTAATGTAATTTCAAATGTTTAGCTTTTTTTCAAATATAAAACTTGCTTTAAAATTGTTTATGCTAATTATTTACAAAAACTATAAACTCAACAAAAACGCTATGGTGTCAACATTATCGGCATAATCCCAAAGTTCGGGTTGCTGGGTTTTACCAAAAGGAATATTTACTCCCAAATCTATTTTACTTACTACACATTGAATTTCGTTTTTGCGGTTTTCAATCATTGCTTTAATATCATCAATATTCTCGTAATATTCGTAAAAAACACTTGCTAATGGCGATGAAAAACTTTTGTCTTCTTTCAAATTTATCAATCCATTTTCTAAAAAATCATCTTGATTTAATAACCAAATAGATTTATGGTACATCAAATTATTGGCGTATTTGTTATGGTTTAAATACAAATCATAGTCTTTGGTGTTTTCAAAAAACAAAGCCATATCAAAACCTTTTGGAAGATACAACTTACTCACATTGCGGCAGCCCAAGCCAAAATAAGTAAAAATGTCTTTTGCCAATAATTTCATTTCATCATTGGTTTCATTGCCCGTTAAAACGGCAATGCTATTTCTGTTTTTACGTAAAATATTAGGAACCTTACTAAAATAATGTTCAAAATAACGGTTGCTATTATTGCTGCCTGTGGCAATAACTGCATCGTATTTTTCCAACTTTTCATCGTTTAATAAAGTTATTCTATCGGCAAAAGCAGGTTCAATTCGCAGCAATGCGGCCACAATAAATTTAGGCAAAATTTTATCATCGCTACTTAATTTAACCAAAGCATGATGACCAGAAAGCAACACACAAATTAAATCGTGGAGACCCACTAACGGAATATTTCCTGCCATAATAATGGCAACAGTTTTTGAATTTTGAGGTTTTTCAAAATCATATTTTGCTGTCCACTCATTTATTTTTTGCTCACTTAAAGCATCGGCCCAAGCTTGCAAAGCCATTCTTTGACTTTCTTCTGTGAACCACTGATTGTATAAATAGGCCTCAACTATAGCCTTATGTGCATTATTAGCAGCATCTTGTAAAAAATGTCCTAGTTGAATAAAAGCTTCTTTGCGTTGTTGAAAAGTCATGTAATTTAGAACGATTCTATTTTTAGTTTTGAGGGAACAAAACTAATCTTGCAGTAGTTAAATACAATAACAAAAACAAAAAATAATTTATAACATATTATGGCAATAATAATAACTGACGAATGCATAAACTGCGGTGCGTGCGAACCTGAATGTCCTAACAATGCAATCTATGAATCGGGTGCTGAATGGGCTTGGAAAGATGGAAATAATTTAACTGGATCTATTGATATAGATGGAACTTCAACTGATGTAAGCGCTCGTTTTGAGCCAGTTTCATCAGATGTTTACTATATTGTAACTGGAAAATGTACAGAGTGTGTAGGTTTCCATGAAGAACCACAATGTGCGGCTGTTTGTCCGGTTGATTGCTGCTTACCTGATCCTGAAAACGTAGAAACTAAAGAGCGTTTAACAGAAAAGAAAGACAGAATGCACGCTTAGTTTGCAAATTATAATTAATAAAAAAGCTCATAATTTAAAATTATGGGCTTTTTTTATTTAAAAAAACCAACATATTTTATAAGAAATATAGGAAAAAAATGACTTTTAAGTCAAGATTACTATTATTTTCATTTCATAACTTTGAATAAGTAATTAAAAATAAGTGATGAAAAAAATTGGATTAGTATTATCGGGAGGGGGTGTGCGTGGAATTGCTCATTTAGGAGTAATAAAAGCATTAGGAGAAATTGATATTGAGCCATCAATCATTTCAGGAACAAGCTCAGGAGCAATCATAGCAGCATTTTATTCGGCAGGTTATACTCCTGAAGAAATTATTGAAGTTTTAATAAACAGTAAAATATTTAGTTATGCTAATTTTCGATTTAATAAGTCGGGTTTATTTACCATGCAAGCTTTTGAAAAAGTATTTCTAAAACATTTTAAAGCAAATTTGATTGAAAAATTACCAATTCCAATTTGTATTACAGCAACTGATATTATTAAAGGAAAAACAAAATTTTTTAGTGAAGGTGATTTATCAAAAGCGTTGTTAGCTTCTTCATGTATACCATTATTATTTGAACCCATTAAATGGAATGATACATTATATTTAGATGGAGGTATATTAAATAATTTCCCTGTTGAACCAGTTATTGGAAAATGTGACTTTATTATTGGTGTTCACAGCAATGAAATGGGAATAAAAACCGAAAATATTCATATCAAAGACATGCTTGACAGAAGTTTTCACTTAGCTATGAGCAAAACGGTTTACGACAAAGTTCACCTTTGTGATTTGTTCATTGAACCACCTGAAATGAGTAGATTTGGAATGTTTGAAGTACAAAAAGCTGAAGAGATTTTTCTTTTTGCATACCAATACACCAAAGAATATTTAAACAGTTATGAAGTATTTAAAACCATAGATGAATTTATTTAAATTCAATCAAAACTCTTTTCCCTGAAAATACTTTAATTATACAACTTGAACTAAATCAATATTTCAAGTTACTTGTGTCATGTTAAGCATGCCTGATTCAAATGTTATTTGCTCCTATAAATATTATTGAAAAAATAACATTATGGAGTTTAAAACTATCATTGAACCATTTAAAATTAAATCGGTTGAATCAATTAAAATGAGTACTGAAAGCGAACGTGTAGAATTTTTAAAAGCAGCACATTTCAACACTTTTTTATTAAAAAGCGACCAAGTAATCATTGATTTTTTAACTGATAGCGGAACATCAGCCATGAGTAATGAACAATGGGCAGGAATCATGCGTGGTGATGAATCGTATGCTGGCGCAAAAAGTTGGGAACGTTTTTATAATGCTGTTCATGATTTAACAGGTTTTGAATATATTTTACCTACTCACCAAGGTAGGGCAGGTGAAAGAATTTTATACGGACATTTGGGAGGTAAAGGAAAAGTATTTATTAGCAATACTCATTTTGATACCACAAGAGCAAATATAGAATTTGGAGGTGCTACAGCATATGATGTTCAAATAGATGAAGCAAAATACCATGATGTTTACCATCCATTTAAAGGAAATTTGGATTGTATAAAATTAGAAAAGTTAATCATTGAACATGGTGCTGAAAATATTGGTGCGGTAATTTTAACAGTAACTAATAATAGTGGTGGTGGACAACCGGTAAGCATGCAAAATGCAAAAGATGTTGCTGCTGTTTGCAAAAAATACAATGTGCTTTTCATATTAGATTGTTGCAGAATAGCAGAAAATAGCTATTTTATTAAACACAGAGAAAAAGAATACGAAAACCATACTTATAAGCAAATAGCTCAAGAAATGTTTGCTCTTACAGACGGTTGTGTGATGAGTGCAAAAAAAGATGCGTTGGTAAACATGGGCGGATTTATAGCTTTAAAAGATGAAAAAATAGCAGAGGCTTGTACCAATTTATTAATTATTACAGAAGGATTTTCAACTTATGGCGGATTAAGTGGACGAGATATGGAAGCAATTGCAATTGGATTAGTAGAAGTTTTTGACAAAGATTATTTGTATTACCGTATAAAAAGCACTGAATATTTAGGTAATAAAATGCGCGAAAAAGGAATTCCCGTTATGTTTCCAATTGGTGGACATGCAGTATATATTGATTCAGCTAAAATGTATGAACATATTCCTTTAAACGAATATCCTGGGCAAGCATTGGTTTGTGAATTATACCGAATTGGTGGCATTAGAAGTGTAGAAGTTGGATCGGTTATGTTTGGAAAATACGATGAAAATGGTGAACTAATTCCTGCAGCTATGGAATTGGTTAGATTAGCTATTCCAAGACGAGTTTATACCCAAAGTCATATTGATTATGTAGTGGAAGTTTTTGATGAATTAATTAAAAATAAAGCCAATGTGAGAGGTTATAAAATTACAAAAGAACCAAAATTGTTGCGCCATTTTACAGCACATTTTGAGCAGCTATAATTCGAAATTCGAAAAATAAAATTCGAAATCCGAATACTTAATTTTGAAAAAAATTGAACCACATAGATAACATAGACAACATAGTTTGCAAACTGAATTTGTTCAGCTTTATTTGCGAAATAAGCAGGAAAAATTAAACTCAATTCTTGAACCATATAGGTACGTAGAAAACATAGGAACAAGGCTGTGTATTCTATGTTTCTTTGTGGTTTTTTATACAAATAATTGAACCACATATACTCTTTGTAAACATAGAACAAAAGATATGTTTTAATTAGTTTGCTTACAATATTTTTTTTCAAATTAAAAGGTTTCAAATTGTAACTTCGTCAAATGGAATTAGACAATTTAATTGAATTCAAATCGCTACCCGAAATAAAAGAAAAACTGAAAGATTACGGTTTTATAAAAACTTTTGCCGAAGGTGATATTATTTTAAATGAAAATGCATTTATAAAAGCCATTCCAATTGTTACTCGAGGAAATATAAAAGTTATGCGAACGGATGAAGATGGCCGTGAAATTTTATTATATTACATTAAAGCTGGAGAAAGTTGTATCATGTCGTTTTTAGGTGGAATTCATAATGATACGAGTAAAGTAAAAGCCGTGGCTGAAGAACCTTCTGAAATTTTATTTATTCCAATTGATAAAGTAACATTATTGATAAAAGAATATCCTGAATGGTTAGATTATATTTTTAGATTATACCACAAACGCTTTGAAGAATTATTAGAAGTAGTAAATGCAGTAGCATTTACCAGAATGGATGAGCGATTATTGAACTTCATTAAAAAGAAATGTGAGTTGACAAACGCTCATACTTTATACATTACTCATGAACAATTAGCCAACGAATTAGGCACCGCAAGAGTAGTTGTTTCAAGATTACTTAAGCAAATGGAAGAAAATAAATTAGTAATTTTGGGGAGAAATAAAATTCACTTAATTGAATAAAATTTCAAATTAAAAAAAACAAATTTTCTTTAATTTTTAGTATAAAATACGCCTCTTTCATTCAAGTAATTCATGATATAGTTGAAACAGTTTTCGTGTTTGCCAACTAATTCTGGAGGGAATATTCCTTTATTTACAAACAACCCTTCTAAACACAAATTAGCAACGGCAGTAGCAGTATAACCAGTTGTTCTGGCCATAGATGAAGTTTGCGTTTTTGCACAATATTCATCAAATAAATTATAAATAATTTCTACTTTTTCACCTTTTTCATTGTTGCCCTTTAAAGTAATTCGCATAACAGTATACTCTTCTTCATTTTCACCTAATTTCCACTCATTGAATAATATTTTACTGGTGAAATCTAAAGGAGAAATTGCTATGCCATTAACCATCATTTTATCTTTACTAAAAAAACCACTTTCTTTTAAAACCCTAACATATTCTACATGTCCGGGATATCTTAACGTTTTTTCTTTCCTATTATTAATATGTGGCATGGTATAAATGATAGACCTTAATCCATCGGAATTAAATGATTCGAGCGTTCCTACTATATCAAATTCTACAAACTCACAATCAGTTAATGGTTCACGCGTAATGATGTTTCCGTTTTCTACATATCGCGCAGGACGAGTATATTCTTCAATTACATCAATAGGCGAAAAAGGAGCTTTATAACAAAAAGGCCATTTTTTTACTTTAGGCAATCCACCAACCAAACATTCAAAATCTGTGAGTTTTAGCTTTTCATTATAATAACCCAAAATAATATTTCCCATTCCTGGCGCCACTCCACAATCTACAATGGCAGTTACATTTTGATGAATGGCTAGTTCATTTAAATCAAAAGCATTTTCAGAAAAAAATGAAATGTCTACCACGTTTTTTCCTGCTAAAATAATTTGTTTTAAAGTTTCAAAACCTAAAAATCCAGGAACTGCACAAATCACTAAATCAAAATTTTGAATGGCATTTTTTAATTGTAAAAAATTGCAAACATCCAATTGTAAAATTTGCAATGAATTACATTTTTGTTTTACATAAGCTAACCTAACTTCATTCAAATCAGTTATTGTAACATCATGTAATTCCGACAAATCGATGGCCATAGCACTACCAACCATTCCTGCACCTAAAACTATTATTTTACTCATTTAATTAATTATTTATTTAAAAATTACAACTTATTCCTTCACAAATTTTTGCGTAAATTTTTGTTGATTTTCTAATACAATATTTACCAAATATATTCCATTTTGAAGATATGATAAATCAAGTTTTACATTAGATGCTGTAGTGCTAATTTTCCTAGCATAAATTTCTTTTCCCATCAAATCAAATATAATTATTTTATCAATTTTAAATTGACTTGCGTTTTCAATTTCAACAAAACCAATACTTGGATTAGGGTATAATTTCAATTGATTGCTGTTAGTTATTTCAAACAAACCGTCATTCTTAATTGGTGGTGGAATTTCAAATGATTCAGTACCATCAAAAGTACTTGATGAAGCACCTTGACTGGCTTTATATCCAAGACCTCTTCTGGCAAATGCTTTCCAAAGCAAATCCTTATTTTTAAATTTATTATTCAATGAATCAGCCAATAAAATTGCATCTCTTGCATCTACAAAACCAGGTGAACATGGTTGTAATTTCAAACCATCCATTACCAATTGCATTGCAATATTATTACCCAATTTACCATTATAAATATCATTACTAAATCCATATTTATCAACTAAATCCCAAAAAATATCGTACAAAACTGTACACCAAACAAACCCAACATAGTGAACTTCTGAATTTGTTTTTATTGAATTATAAGTAGTTGGATTGATTGTCATATTTCTACTGTATGGATAATCTCTAATGCCAACTCCAGCAGTATCCTCACCAATTAAATAAGTTCCAATTCCTCTTCCAATTTGAGGATTATCGGTAGCTTTTGCGGTAAGTGCTAAAGCAAAAAAATCGCTCCAACCCTCTCCTCCTTGTTCACCATTAGTTAGGCAATTTGTATTGTTTGGCCCACCAGTTAACCTATTTGAAAGTCCATGTGTATATTCATGAATAATTACCCCATTATCTAAATCGCTGTCAAAATATTTTGGACCTCCGCTTGAGTCAACTAAGGTAACATTGATTGTTACATTATTAGCCAAATCATTTTTAAGTTGAGCTCCCAAATCTTGACTAATCATAACAGAGGGAATGGTAATTAATTTATCAATTCCATTACCTCCAGAACCCATTGAAAAAGGTGCCCCAGGAACATTATTAATAATAATTGCAGCCTTTGCACCAGCTAACTGAGCATTATAAACTTTATTTACAAAAAAACAATCTCCCCTATCAATCAACGCAATTTTGTTTGATAAATTATTTACCAAGCTGCTGCAACATAAATTTGGAGCAATGGTATTGTCTAAACCTATTTCTAAATTTCCATTTACACCCGTAAAATTTAAAATTGGGCCAAATGAACCTGACGCAGATAAATACTGACCTTTTAAAGAATCAGGACTCATAATATTAAACACTTTATTTGAAGAACTTGCTTGCCAAATAAACATTTGCATTCTTGGATTATAACCATCCGGTGGAGTGCTAAAATTAGCATTATTCGTTCCACTTCCATCTTGTGCGTCTGCAAATACATGGTCGTCTTCACC
>CANGGG010000036.1 GCA_947453415.1 Bacteroidota bacterium
AGATAGTAAGGTACTACCTGAAAACGGTAAAGTGGATATAGGTAAAGATGCTGAAATGTTTGAATTGCTAAATGCAAAAATTAACGCTGATACTATTACTAATTATCATAAAATAGAGCAAGTAACCTTAAAAATAAATGGGCGTACGGATGTGCGTGGCCAAGGAAATTATATCTATTTAGATAAAAACAAAAAGCCACAACGTTTTTATTTGAATGAAATTTATACCGAAGATAAAAAGTTTTTGGGCGGAAAATCTAATATTCCAGATTCAATTAATTTTAATGTTGGAACTAAATTGGCTTTTAGAGGAAATGCTTTGTTACACTCTTATAATAGAAACCTTGAATATAATGGATTTTTTAAACCTCTTCATAATTTGTATGAACCTAAAACAGATTGGTTTAAATCTGCAACTGTAATAAATCCAGATACAGTTTATATTAATTTATTACCACCATTAACTAACTTAAACAGACAAGCATTGTATAACGGAATTAATGTAAGTGCCGATGCCGCACACGTTTATCCTGCTATGTTTAGTCGCATGATTTCAAAAAGTGATGCGGAACTTCTAAAAATTGAAGGAACATTTGCTTATAACGATCAATTTGAAGAATTTAGAATTGGTCCCTATGCAAAAGTATTTGGACAAGGTGCCAAAAAAGGAAATTTTATGGCAGTTAGTGAAGCTAAAAAAGCAATATATGCTGAGGGTAAATTTAATTTTGGTTTTGATGCACCTAAGTTTAAAGTTTTATCAGCAGGAAAAAGCAGTTTTGATTTAAGAGATACTATTTTTACCATGCATATATCCATGGTTTTTGATTTTGAATTACCCGAAAATGCTTTAAAAGTAATGGCAGATTCCATTAATGATCAATCTGCTATAAATTCCAATGAATTTTATAACAAAGAAATATTGAATATTTCTATTCCTGAATTAGTAGAAGACAAAGTTTTGAAAAAAATTAGTGATGAAGCCAGTGATGAATTAAACGGAAAATTGATCAATAATTTATTCAAAATGTTTTTCATAACCGATTTAAAGTTCAAATGGAATCAACCAACACGTTCATTTATTAACCAAGGTGATTTTGGAGTAAGAAGCATTGATAAATATTTAATTGAACGTAATTTACAGGGAAGAATAGAAATTAAAAAAGGCAGAACAACTGATGAAGTGGTAATTTATTTACAGCAAAATAATGGTTCTTGGTATTATTTCAAATACTTAAAAGGAAACATGAATGTGCTAAGTAGTGATATGGTATTTAATGAAGCAATTAAGAAAAGCGCGGGCAAGGTTAGTGGCGATGGTTACACGCTCCGCCAAGCAAGTATTAGCGATAGAAATAAATTATTAAGAGCAATGAGAATAAAGTAATTTTTATTGAAACCTAAATAAACAAATATGTTAACAGTAAATAAGCAGCTTTGGACTAAATTATTGATATTTTTTTTGATTGTAATTACAATTAATTCATGTCAATTGGTACGTTTTGTATTTTATAATTTTGCAGATATAAATGACCATAAAAAATTTCAATCAAGATCATTGAAAAATGATTCTTTAAAGTATTATTTTTATGCAAACGAAAAAGGGAAATTTCCCAAAAAGTTGAATGACGGAAAGAATAATGAAGTTACATTTGATAAATACCTTGAGGATAATAATACTGTTGCTTTTTTAATAATTCAAAACGACACCATACAATACGAAAAATATTTTAAAGGTTACAACAAGGAACGCATTGTTCCATCGTTTTCCATGGCAAAATCGGTAACATCTATTTTAATTGGTTGCGCAATAGATGATGGATTTATTCAATCTGTGAATGAGCCAATTACAGTTTATATTCCTGAATTAACCAAAAGTGGTTTTGAAAAAATCACAATCAAACATCTGCTACAAATGACTTCTGGCATTAAGTTTAACGAAAGTTATATCAATCCTTTTGGCGATGCAGCATCGTTTTATTATGGACTTAATTTGAGAAAAGAAATTAGTAAAATGAAGATAAAAACTGAGCCTGGTAAAGAGTTTGAATATGTAAGTGGAAACACACAGTTATTAGGTTTGGTGTTAGAGCGTTCGCTAAAAGGAAAAACCATTTCTGAATATTTACAACAAAAAATTTGGATACCGCTGGGCATGGAATATGATGCATCTTGGAGTATTGATAGAAATAAAAATGGGTTAGAAAAAACATTTTGTTGCTTAAATGCACGAGCCAGAGATTTTGCAAAAATTGGAAGATTATATTTAAATAAAGGCAATTGGAATGGCAAACAAATTGTGGCTAAAAATTGGGTTGAGCAATCAACCAAAGCAGAAAATAAAAATGGAAGTGTTCAGTATTATCAGTATCAGTGGTGGCTTCCAAGTGCCAATGGCGACTTTATGGCTGAAGGTATTTTGGGTCAATTTGTATATGTAAATCCATCAAAAAAATTAATCATTGTTCGTCTTGGAAAAAATGAAGGCAGTGCAGATTGGTGGAACATTTTTACAACTTTGGCATCAGCATATTGATTTGGCAATAAAATATTTTTTTAATAAATAAATTATAAAACTATCACTTACTAATCAACTTACAAACCTTATTAACTTCCCACTACTTTTTTCTTTTTTTCCTTTATTACCAATAGTTTTGGGTCAATGCCTTTGCGGGTAATATAAACAAATGTGTTTTCTAATCGTACGCGAGCCCAAGGGGTTTTACGTAAAAAAGTTAAGCTCGATTTGATAGAAGGATTACTTTTAAAACAGTTTATAGGAATTTGATCATACAACTTTTCCCAGCCATAATATCCGTGTAAATAGGTTAAAATAGTTTCTAACGTATAGCCATGAAGCGGATTATTTTCTTGTATATTTTCCATTTTATTTTTTTTCAAAAATACATTTTTCTATTTCATAAAAAGTTAAATATTAATTCCAACATTTTACCAATTTGAATCATTACATTTTGAATATATAATCATCTTAATATTTAATTTTCGAATTAAATAAATAATACATTTGTTTAATATATGGAAGTTCAATTTTTAGGTGCAGCGCAAACAGTTACTGGTAGTAAACATTTATTAACTACAGTAGATGGAATAAAAATTTTATTAGATTGTGGTTTGTTCCAAGGCAAGGGAAGTAATGAAGGTGATAAAAATAGAATATTTAATTTTAACCCTGCAAGCATTGATTTTATAATTCTTTCTCATGCCCATATTGACCATTCTGGGAATATTCCAAATTTGGTAAAACAAGGATTTAAGGGTGCTATTATTTGTACTCCAGCCACAGCAGATTTATGTGAAATAATGTTGAGCGATAGCGCCCATATTCAAATTAATGATTTAAAATTTATCAATAATAGAAGAATCAAACGCGGGGAAGAACCCTTAATACCGCTTTACGATTTGGATGATGTGGCTCAATGTTTAACTCAAATAATTAAGGTAAATTATAACCAAAGCTACGAAGTGTGCAAAGATGTAAAACTTACCTTTACCGATTCCGGACATATTTTAGGAAGTGCAGCCATCAACATTGCATTTACCGAAAACAATATAACCAAACACCTTTGTTTTACTGGTGATATTGGCCGCTATGATGGTTCAATATTAAGAGATCCTCAACCATTTCCCCAAGCCGATTATATCATTGCAGAATCAACTTATGGAGATAGGTTACATAGCAACAAAGATATGAGTGAAAAGGAGCTTTTGGAAGTAGTTTATAACACTTGTGTTACTAAAAAAGGAAAATTAATAATTCCCGCATTTAGCCTAGGACGAACGCAAGAAATAGTTTATGCCTTAGATCAATTAGCATCAAAAAAAAAATTGCCTAAAATTAATGTTTATGTAGATAGTCCGCTTTCTATAAACGCTACAAACATTATGCGCGCGCATGAGGAATGTTTCAATGAAGATATTTTAGAATACATGAAAAAAGATGAAGATCCTTTTGGATTTAATAACTTAATTTATGTGAAAACGGTAGAAGAATCGAAAAGTTTAAACGAACTCAAAGGTCCTTGTATCATAATTTCTGCATCAGGTATGATTGAAGCAGGACGAATAAAGCACCATGTGGCAAATAATATTGGTAATCCTAAAAATACTATTTTAATTGTTGGTTATGCCGAGCCACATTCTACAGGAGGTAAAATCAGAAATGGTGATAAAACAATAAAAATATTTGGTGAAGAACATCAAATTTATGCCGATGTTGTAGTCTTGGATTCTTACAGTGCGCATGGCGATTATCAAGAAATGATTCAATACTTAAGTTGTCAAAATAAAAGAAAAGTGAAACAACTTTTTTTGGTGCATGGCGAATATGCTACGCAAGTAAATTATAAAGAAAGATTATTAGATGCCGGGTTCAAACACATAAGTATTCCTGCTGCTGACGATAAAATTAAGCTTGATTAAAGTTTGGCATTACGCTCAATCCAAATAATGCATAATCGTATTTTACAGGATCGTTTTTATCTAATTTACTTAGGTTTTTAGTTAGTTCTAACACTGCTTTCCAATCGCTTTGAGTACGTGAAAGTAAGCCTAATTGAATGGCAGTTCGTTGCACATGCAAATCAAGCGGAATCATTAACTGGTTTGGGTTTATAGTTTTCCAAATTCCAAAGTCAACTCCATTATTGTCGTTTCTAACCATCCATCGCAAATACATACACAAGCGCTTGCATGCAGAATTTTGATTTGGTGAAGCAATATGTTTCATGGTTCGCAACGAAACATCTGGCAACGAAAAAAAAGTATTTCTAAATCCATTCAATGCATTTTCTATGTTTATATCTTTTGGTAATAAATGGTTTGAAAATGCAGTTTCTAAACTTTCATTTTGAGTATACCAAAAATTCAGAAATGAAACAAAATAAAGTAAATCGGTATCATTAAAGGTTCTGTGTTTGAAGTTTAATAAACGTTTCAAATCTTTGGCAGAATGTTGCAAAACAAATTGATGCGGAGCTTGGTCCATTCTATCCATTAAATCCGTACATTTATTAATAATGGTGGTTCGCTGTCCCCAAGCAAAAACAGCTGCAAATAAACCTGCTATTTCTATGTCTTGTTTCTTAGTAAATAAATGCGGAATACAAATTGGATCTAATTCAATAAAACCTTTTTGATTATAAATTTGAACTTGTTTGTTTAAAAAATCTTTGGTGTTGTGCATTTATTTATTGATTCTTATTTTTTTTATTTTCTTGCTTTGCAATGGCAGCAATAATTCTATATTTTACCATACGAGCAATTAAATCTTCTGGCAATGGTTCATTAATGGGAAATTGCACCGCCCCTTTTGAATATTTGTAATTATCAAATTCTTTTTCAAAAGCTTTAATTCCACCGGCAGTTGGATAAAAGCCAATATGGTTTTTATAAGCAGCAAAGTAAACCAAACATTCGAATTGCTTATATGCAGGCATTTTATAACTGATTAGTTCAATAGCATTTGGCGCAGTTTGAATGATTATTTTTCTCAAATTTGTTAACTGCAATTGTACATTTTCCGGAAATTGTTTAATGTATAAATCTACTTCATTTAGTAATTTTTTAGCCATACTGTTTACTTTTATTGAAACAAATATAACTTGCTTTTTTTCCTAATAAAAAAACTTAATTTTAAATGTTAAACTCTGGCTTATATTTGCGCACTTTTTTAATTTTATAAAACAAAACAACATGACTAAAGGACCTATTTCAAATTTTATTGAAACACACTATAAACACTTTAACGCAGCAGCATTAGTTGACGCAGCTAAAGGTTACGAAGCCCATTTAACTGAAGGTGGAAAAATGATGATAACCCTTGCTGGTGCTATGAGTACAGCCGAGTTGGGTAAATCGTTAGCCGAAATGATTCGTCAAGGAAAAGTAGATATTATTAGCTGCACCGGTGCAAACTTAGAAGAAGATATTATGAATTTGGTGGCGCATAGTCACTACAAACGTGTTCCTAATTACCGCGATTTAAGTCCACAAGATGAATGGGATTTGTTAGAAAACCATTATAACCGTGTTACCGATACTTGTATTCCTGAGGAGGAAGCATTTAGAAGATTACAAAAACACATTTATAAAATATGGAAAGATGCTGAAGATAAAGGGGAACGTTATTTTCCGCATGAGTTCATGTATAAAATATTATTGAGTGGTGAATTGCAACAATATTATGAAATAGATCCTAAAAATTCTTGGATGTTAGCTGCTGCTGAACGCAATTTGCCAATGGTTGTGCCAGGTTGGGAAGACAGTACCATGGGAAATATTTTTGCTTCTTATGTTATAAAAGGTGAATTACAGGCGAGTACCATGAAATCAGGTATTGAATACATGGCTTGGCTAGCAAAATGGTATCCTGAAAACTCAGGGGGAAAAGGAGTAGGATTTTTTCAAATTGGTGGCGGAATTGCTGGCGATTTCCCTATATGTGTAGTTCCTATGTTATACCAAGACATGGAAATGACTGATATTCCTTTTTGGAGTTATTTCTGCCAAATTAGTGATTCAACAACCAGTTATGGTTCTTATTCAGGAGCAGTTCCAAATGAAAAAATTACTTGGGGTAAATTAGATATTCATACGCCAAAATTCATTGTAGAAAGTGACGCAACAATTGTTGCTCCGCTTATGTTTGCTTGGATTTTAGGCTGGTAGTTTTTAGATGACTGGTTAATTTGCAATAAAAAAAGCTACAACATTTTTTAAAATGTTGTAGCTTTTTTTATTTTATAAATTTTCAAATTGCTTCACGCCCTGCGTAAAATGTATTGCCAATTGTTATTGCAGACAACCAGTAGCGGCCCAAATTTGAATTTTTCTGATATCACATTTGCTTAATGAAGGACCGCCTTTTGGCATAATAGCACAGCCACTTGCTGTAATGGTACAAATCATTTTTCCAGTTGTTGTACATGTTTTTGTAGAAGTATAATTATCTAAATTAACTGATCCACCTGCATTTGTAGTATTATGACATCCTTTACAATAAATATTCATGATTGGAGCTATATGAGTAGTGTATTTCACATTTGCTGTATCGCAAACATTTGCGGTACAAATTCTATTCAATGTTCCTTCTTTTATCCAACGTTTTATCAAGTTAATACTTGCTGTATCCATTCTTGGTTGTGGTTTTGGTGGCATAACTTTTCCAGTTGTTTTAGAAGCATAACTTAAAATTGTGCTTGCATTTAATTTAATATTTGCATAGTTATTTAAGGTAGTATGGCAACCACTTTGTGCACAACTTGCAACAACTATTGGCAAAATTTGAGTGTTGAAACAAACAGAATCATTGGTTGGTATAACAACAACTGTTGGTCCATTATTTGAACCATTTCCTTTGATTGTTACAATTGGTTCGTGTTTACAAGTAGTAAAAAAAATCACTAACAGCGAGGCAATTAATAAGTATCTTTTTTTCATTTTATTTTTATTTTTTCAAATATAATATTTTTTTTAAATATAATATTTTTTTTAAAAAAACAGTATTGTAAAATGTTTTTAAAACTAAATTCGATTTAAACTTCCCCAATAATTTAATAATAAAAATTTGTTTTTGGGCTTGTAGTTAAACAAGAATAACAATACATTTGCCAAGCAAAAAAACAATTAAAAATGAGCAATATTACATTTACAATGATTAAACCTGATGGCGTGGCTAATGGTTACATCGGGAAAATTTTAGATCAAATTACTTCTGCAGGTTACAAAATAGTAGCCATGAAATACCTACACTTAACTGCAAAAACAGCTGGTGAATTTTATGCAGTTCATAACGGTCGTCCGTTTTATAACGATTTAGTAAGCTTTATGAGCAGTGGTCCTATAGTTGCAGCAGTGTTAGAAAAAGAAAATGCAGTAGCTGATTACAGAGTTTTAATTGGCGCTACTGATCCAACTAAAGCTGATGTAGGAACAATTAGAAATTTATATGCAAAATCAATTGATGCTAATGCTGTTCATGGAAGTGACAGCGATGAAAATGCTGCTATTGAAGCATCTTTCTTCTTTTCAAGTTTAGAAAGATTTTAGTTAAATAAAATAATTATAAAAACCCATTTAGCTTATAAGTTAAATGGGTTTTTTGTTGTTGTAAAATAAAAAAAATATTTTGTTTCAATGTTGTCAATCCTTATAATTGCTCATGTTTAATTTTTTGAAATTTATACTTGTAAGCTTATTACTTTTTTTGTTTTCAAATGTGTTTGCACAAATTGAAACAAAAACTTATGTGGTTTATTTAAAAGATAAATCAAAGGAAAATTTTAATCCTTATTCTTATTTTGATATAAAAAATATTGAACGTAAACAATTGACTCATTTATCACTTTATGATGAGCGAGATTTACCTTTAAACAATAATTATATTACTCAAATAGAAAGTCCTCAAGTTCATGTTTTAGTAGCTAGTCGGTGGTTAAATGCCTTATTTATTCAAACCAATAATGAGCAAATTTCTAAAATAAAAGCACTGCCTTTTGTTAAACAAGTTGATATATATAAACAATCCAACAAAAAGATAATTGCATCGGAAAACAAAGATATAACAGAAGTTGATCAAAAAATTTTAGTATACCAAACTGAAAGATTACAAGCAAAAGAATTTGCTAATAAAAATTTATCAGGTAAAGGTATTCGCATAGCAGTTTTTGATGTTGGTTTTAGTGGAGCAGATAAACATGAAGTTTTTGCCCATTTGCGTAGCAATAATCAAATAAAAGCCACTTATAATTTTATCAATAAAAATGAAAATGTTTACTTAGGTGGCGCCCATGGAACCAATACTTTAAGTTGCATAACTGGAATTTATAAAGGACAAAAAATGGGAATGGCCACCGATGCAGAATTTTTATTAGCCAGAACTGAATGGTCTTCAAAAGAAGATAAACAAGAAGAATATTTTTGGTTAGCTGCCGCTGAATGGGCCGATAAAAATGGAGCAAACATCATCAGTAGTTCATTAGGTTATGGCAGCGACTGGTATAACGTAAACGACATGGATGGAAAGAAAAGTGTAGTGTCTTTTGCAGCAACAGTTGCTGCTCAAAAAGGTATTTTAGTGGTAAATTCTGCTGGAAATGAATACCAAGACGATTGGAAAACTATTATTACCCCTTCCGATGCTGACAGCGTTTTATGTGTGGGCGGAACCAATCCTTTTAACGACAGACATATTGATTTTTCGTCAAGTGGGCCAAGTGCTGATTACAGAAAGAAACCCAATATTAGTGCTCCCGGACAAGTCATAGCTGCCAATCCAAATGGAACAATTAGCACAACTTTTGGAACCTCATTTTCCTGTCCGCTTATCAGTGGTTTTGCTGCTTGTGCTTGGCAAAGCAATCGCAGTTTAACCAATATGCAATTGTTTAGAGAAATTGAAAAGTCAGGCCATTTATACCCGTATTTTGATTACATGCACGGACATGGAATTCCTCAAGCAAGTTATTTTACAAACGCCAATAAAACCATACCTTTGGCTAATTTTAAAATATTAGATTCATTGAAACAAAACAATGAAATTACCATACAAATTACTGATACAGTTATTCTGAATCAATTTAAAGTTTTTGATGTATTCACAGATTTTATGAAAGAAAATGGAATTGAAAAGCAAAAAATTAATACACCTCTGGGACTTAATTTTTATTGGAACATTTCGAACGAATTGGGTAAAATTTTACATTATGAAGTAATATTGATTAACACCACTGACGACATTATTATTAGACCAGAAAACATACAAAAAGGAAATATTTTAAACTTTCATTTTGAAGGATACACTCAAACTAAAACAATAGAATAAAGGATGAAAAAATCAAAAGTAACAAGCATACTTTTATTTATTACATTTTTGCTGCAAGCACAAACAGTAGTAATAGAGGAAACAGTTGAAAAACTAACTCCAAAAATAGCTAAACCAAATAAATTAGCAATTGGAATTATTTGGGATTTGACTTTTTATGGTGGTGCTGACCAAAAAGGTATAGCAGGAACCTTAGCTAATTCTGTTGGTTTAAATGTTTTGATAAATGCCAAATATAAACTCAATAAACACTTTTTAACAATTGGATATTTGGGTTTCAATACAGAGAATTATGGTTTTAAAAAAACAAGTGATAATGATAGTTTTCCAAATAACTATAGTAACAAGTTAGAGAAATATAGTTTAGGTGCCATTTCTGGTGGATTAGGATTTCGATTTACAACTAATAAAAAAGCATTTCTAGAAATTGGAGCATTTGCCAAATATAATCACACCCGTGATTTATATATGGAGAAAAATGATGCAAATGGTAATGTAAACGAAGTAACAATTAAAGACTTAAATTATATCAATCAATTTAATTATGATGCTTATGCAAGGTTAGGTTATAAAGCCATCAGCATAGTGGCTTATTACAGAATGAATGATATGTTTTCGGTGAGTAATATAGCGCCTGTAGTTTATGAAATGCCAAGGTTAAGATTAGGTATAAGTTTAGGAATGTAAATAAATGAAAAATTGGATTGAGGCCTTCAGGCTGCGTACTTTAATGCTTTCATTAGCATGTATATTAATGGGTGTTTTTTTAGCTAAAATGAGTCATGTTGATATTAATATTTTATCAATCACATTTACTTTTTTAACCGCTTTGTTTTTACAAATTTTATCGAATTTAGCCAACGATTATGGCGACAGTAAACATGGAGCCGATCATGATGGTAGAAAAGGACCCAAACGCGCGGTTCAATCGGGTAAAATTTCATCAGCAAAAATGCTAAATGGCATAAAATTATTTTTGGTGTTAAGTTTAATCAGCGGCATGTTATTACTTTATTTTTGTTTGCCAATCATTGGAAATATAGGAGTAATTTCATTATTTGTTTTGGGAATTGCAGCGATTATAGCTGCAATAGCTTATACCAACGGGAAAAAACCTTATGGTTACATGGGCTTAGGCGATATTTCTGTTTTTATTTTCTTTGGATTAATTGCAGTTTGTGGTACTTATTATTTATTAGTTGGATCCATTAGTAGCATGGTATTATTGCCAGCTATTAGTTGCGGATTGTTTTCGGTTGGAGTATTGAACCTAAATAATATGCGTGACATTGATTCTGATTTACAAGCTGGAAAAAACAGCATTCCTGCACGAATTGGTTTTGCTAAAAGTAAAATATACCATTATAATATTATTGTCATTGGATTGCTTTGCACCTTAGTATTTGTAATGTTTTACAAAGAAATGCCAACATGGAGAAACTTATCATTTGTGGCATGTTACCCGTTTTTTTTAAAGCAATTATTTACCATTAAAAATACAACTGATAAACAAAAATTAGATCCAATGTTAAAACAATTAGCTATTTCAACCATGCTTTTTGTAGTATTATTTGGTTTAGGAAATGCTTTTTAGTTGTCAGCTGATAGTTGTCAGTTGATAGTTGTCAGTTGATAGTTGACAGTTATTAAACCCAAAATTAACAATTCAACAATATAGCAATTTAACAATACAACAATTATAAAACACAATGTCATTATACATAGATGAGAGCACCTTGGCAGGTGCAGGGAAAGGATTATTTACAGATACTTTAATAAAACGAGGCGAACGAATAGTAGAATATACAGGTGATATAATTACTTGGAAAGAATGTGAGCGCAGAAATAATGCTATGAAAGATGGAATAGGGGCATATTATTTTTATGTGTCAGCAAAAAAATGCATTGATGCACAATATCATTTAGACAGCATGGCCCGTTATTGCAATGACGCCAATGGATTTACAAAAGTTTCAGGACTAAAAAACAATGCTAGATTTGAAATTATAAAAGGTAAAGTTTATATCATAGCAAGTAGAAATTTAAAGCCAGGAGTTGAAATATTTGTGCCTTATGGAAAAGAATATTGGCAAGCCATAGCCGAGCAAGGTTATGGTCCTAAATTGTAATTTTATTTTAAAATATTAAACAATTTTCTTTTTCATGAATATACCTTGTTTAAAATTTTAATTGCATGTATTATTGCTTTAATTTAATTTAAATAATAAATATATGCTTATAAGAACCTTTGGTAGTGCGGTGTATGGTGTAGATGCAGTTACTATTACAGTTGAAGTAAATGTGGGTGAAGGTAATGGAGTTGGATATTTTTTAGTTGGCTTGCCCGATAATGCAGTAAAGGAAAGTCAGCATAGAATAGAAACTGCTTTAAAAAATAATCATTATAAAATGCCTAGGCAAAAGGTAGTCATAAACATGGCTCCTGCCGATATTAGAAAAGAAGGTTCATCTTACGATGCAACAATTGCAATTGGTTATTTAGCCGCTTCCGACCAATTGAATCCTGATAGAATTGAGAAATACATTATTATGGGTGAGTTGAGTTTGGACGGTTATTTAAAACCCATCAAAGGTGCTTTGCCCATTGCTATTAAAGCTCGTGAAGAAGGTTTTGAAGGATTTATTTTACCAAAAGAAAATGCCAAAGAAGCTGCCATTGTAAATAATTTAAAAGTTTATGGTGCTACTCATATTCGTGAAATCATAGAATTTTTTAATGGTGATGAAACCCATTTAACTCGATTTGAAATTGATACGCGTAAAGAATTTGAAGATAGTTTAGCATTAAATGAAGAAGATTTTTCGGATGTACGCGGACAAGAAAATATCAAACGTGCTTTAGAAATTGCAGCAGCAGGCGGACATAATGTAATATTAATTGGCCCGCCAGGAGCAGGAAAAACAATGCTAGCCAAACGTCTGCCAAGTATTTTGCCTCCTTTAAGTTTACATGAAGCTTTAGAAACCACAAAAATTCATTCGGTTGCCGGAAGGTTAAAATCAAATTCATCATTACTTTATTCAAGACCATTTCGATCTCCACATCATACCATCAGCGATATAGCTTTGGTAGGAGGTGGAAATATTCCTCAACCAGGTGAAATTAGTTTGGCACATAATGGCGTTCTTTTCTTAGATGAATTACCAGAGTTTAAAAGAACCGTTTTAGAAGTAATGCGTCAGCCTTTAGAAGAACGCAGAGTAACCATTTCGAGGGCAAAATTTAGCATTGAATATCCAGCTAGTTTTATGTTAGTAGCTAGCATGAATCCTTGTCCGTGTGGTTATTATAATCATCCTGAAAAGGAATGTGTTTGTGGAAGTACTGTGGTTCAAAAATATCTGAGTAAAGTATCTGGTCCGTTGCTTGATAGAATTGATATTCACATAGAAGTTACACCTGTTAATTTTGATCAATTAACAGATGCACGCAAAGCCGAAAAAAGCGAAAAAATCAGGGAAAGAGTCATCAAAGCGCGGGAAGTTCAAAGCAGGCGTTTTGCCGATAATCCTTCCATTTATAGCAATGCACAAATGAGCAGCACGCAAGTAAGAACAGTTTGTCAGATTAGTAATATTGGACAAACATTATTGAAAACGGCCATGAATAAATTACAACTTTCGGCTAGGGCGTACGACAGAATTTTAAAAGTAGCTAGAACCATTAGCGACTTAGCTGGAAGCGAAGAAATAAAAACCGAACACCTTGCCGAAGCCATTCAATACAGAAGCTTGGATAGGGAATCGTGGGCAGGGAATGGATAATAAGATAAATCTGTGCGGAAAAATTTACAGACATAACATGTTACGTCTCCTATAATAAAGACGTTGCATGCAACGTCTCTACAAATTTAATATTAATTCAAAAGGTTGTTAATAGCAAAAAAATCAGTGAATCTGTGGCGGTTCTAATTCAATTTCATGGCAATTTTCCTCGCTTTATTCCAAGGATAAATGGCTGTAAAAATTCCTAAAATAATTATTGTAATCAATACAATAATCGCATCACCAAACGCAAAAACGATGGGGTACGAAATAGGGGAATTTGGACTAATTTTTATAAATCCAAAATACTGTTGTGCTAAACAAATAAATAGTCCAACTACCAAACCAATAAATCCACCAACTGCAGCTATAAATATGCTTTGCCAAGCAAATATATTAGCAATTTTTATAGCAGTTAAGCCCATGCTATGTAAAATTTTTATCTCGCGTATTTTTTCCATTACCAATAAATAAAGTGTGCCAATGGTATTGAAAATAGCTATAATTAATATAAAAAGTATAATAATATAGCTGATTAACTTTTCGGTTTTCACCAATTTGTAAAATGCTTCTCGTTGTTCAAACCTAGTTTTTACTTGAAACTGATTGCCCAAAAATGTTTGTAGTTTTTGCTTTACATTATTTAAATCGTTTTCGTTTTTAAGCTTAATTTCAATGGCACTTATTTCGTTTTCTTTTTCCAATAATTTGGATAAAAAACGCAATGGAACCAACACATATTTACCATCAATTTCGGGCTGAATGGCAAATATTCCACTAGGAACAATCAAATCTCTGTTGAAAGCATTTTCAGGATTGATGAAATTTATTTCTCCTTTTTTAGGGGCGTAAATACTCAAAAAGTTAAATTGGTCAGATGGGTCAACTCCTAATTGATAAGCCAAACTTTCGCCACATAAAGCAAAGTTAGTATCACCACTTTGAATGATGGCTTCACCAACTTGAATGCAAGTATCAATATGTGCCACCTTTAAATAATTTTCATCTACAGCTTTTGCTGTAGCAATGGTTTCTTTGTTGTTATACCTTAGCAATACATTTTCTTCTAAAACTTTGCTTGCATTGGCAATTTCATTCCATTGAGTTATTTCGGAATAATTCGCCTCGTTAATTTTAAATGTTTTGGAATGAACGGCTGTTATTTGCAGCTCTGCATCAAAGTTGCTGTACATTTTAGCAAATAAATTTTCAAATCCATTAAATACCGAAAGGATGATAATGAGCGCGCAAGTTCCAACAATATAACCCAATAAACTGATGCTTGAAATGACAGTAACTGCATTATAAGTTCCACTCTTTTTTTTTGAAAAGAAATACTTTTTAGCTATTTTAAATGATAACGACAATGGATAAAATAATAATGGCAATAATAAAGCACTTGAACCAAAAAATTGTTATCAATTATTGTTAGCCAAACACTTTTTTTAGGTAAACAATCTTTATTGAAACATGGAAATAATTTCAGTTATTCAACTCCTTCGGAGTTGTTTTCATATTTGCTTTAAAAATCACCGAGTTGCACTCAGTGCTATTCATATTCAACTCTTTCAGAGTTGTAAACAGAAAGAATTTTTGTAAAAAATTTCAAGGACAATAACCCCACTTGCACCGATAGGAGAATTTTATCCTTTCAGAGTTCTAAACAGAAAACATTGTTAAACTAAATTGTAAAATGATCAAGAACAACAACTCTGAAGGAGTTGAATTTGAATAACCCTGCATGAAATGCAGGGTAAAATAACCAGAATGATATCAACTCTGAAGGAGTTGAATAAGTGCAACAAAGGGAAATGTTTTATAACAACTTCACTTTGTATTTTTCGGCCATTTTTTCTAATTGCTCTTGGCTTATATCATGAACATTTTTATTATCATGGTATTTTTCAACGGTAATTACATAAAGCATATAATCAAACTCAGCGGCTAATTTAAAATAGGGTGTTAATTCCCAGTCTAATGTAAAAGTATTATCAATAAAAACCTTAGTAATTCCTTGTTTTAATGCTTCCTTACAAAGGTTTTCACATTGCTGATATGCAAGATAGTTTTCTGCAAAATTGAATACATATTCACCCGTAATTTTATTCGTAAAATAATTGTCAATGGCAAAAACTGGATACTTTTCACTTTCACTTAAAACGTTTGCCAAACTGCTTTTTCCAGCACCGGGCAAACCTCTTAAAAGTATCAGGTTTTTAGATTCCATTATGGAGTTGGAACAATTATTTTTTCAGCTGCTTGTTTTGCCCAATTGGTTAAAACAGTCATTTGTTCAGCACTTAATTTTGTTTCGGTATGAATCAAAGTATACGACCACAAAGGCATTTCATGCTCATTTACTTGTTCTACAATTTCTTCTAACTTATGTTTCTGACGTTTTAGTTTGTAATTTTTAAACTCAGCAAAATTCAATTCTTCTTTTCCTTCATTTACATGCCATTGCATCCATAAACCTATAGGTTGAATATTGGTATACCAAGGATAATTGGTATGATTACTATGGCAATCATAGCAGGAAGTTCTGAGTATTTGCTGAACATTGTTAGGTACTTCAATTGTAAATGCAATATCATTATCTGATTTTTCCCAACCATTATTTTTGGTTGGTCTAATAAATTGTAGTATGATTAAAACTGCTACTAAACCCAATCCGATTTTTTTGAAGTTGAAGTAATTCATAATGTGTAATTTTTAAATAATTTAAGCTTCGAATTTACATTTAATTGTATCCGATTTTATTTATTTATTCTTTAAATAATCAATAAAACTATTGATATGTCTGTCTTTTTTTGTTGGATAAATATCATCTATTGTGACCATAATACCTGTTTCCTCAACATAACCAAAGTGACTATTTACAGCCGTTCCAAATGTTTTCATACTTGGGCTTAAGTTCATGTAATTATTAAACAAAGGAGGAATATATTCACCCAATGAGCGTACCATTTTATTTAAATATAAATGACCTTCTTTGAATGGTAAATCTTTGATTGTTTTCAAAAATTCAGTGCAATCAGTTTCTCCTTTTAATGGATTTGGAATAATGACTAAGCCTTCATTTTCGGGGAAATAAAAATCCATGAATGCCAAAATATAATCGCGGGCTTCTTTACCAAAATGTTGGTAGTTAGTAACCTTCCCGAAAAAATATTTAATATGAGGATGTAAAACTGTTAAAGCGCCTAATCCATCCCATAAATTATCTAAGCTAAAAAGTCCTTTGCGGTTATCTAACGAAGGTTGATATTGAGGTTGAACAAAACTTCTTCCCAATTCAATGGTATATGGAAAATATTCAGTTTTTAGTTTTTCACTGTAATCAAATATTTCAGCTGTTGAAAGATGGTAAACACCATTTTCGTCAAGCACATCATTACATAAAGCATAACGGTAACCACCCACTATTTCTTCATCTTCTGGATTCCAAACTATTAGTTGTTTGTAAATATATTTTCCAGTGTCGTGCTCATCAATGTCAGCACTTTTAGATGATCCGCCTCCTGCCTCTCTGAAAGAAACTTCACGTAATCGTCCAACTTCCAACATTAAATTTGGAGCACTATTTCCGTCAAAAATATATATTTGGTTAGTTATATTATTAGTTGGTCTTACCAACCTTTCGGCTGTAAGTTCACTTTTTATTAAGTCCCTATCTATTTTATCAACTATTTGCTGCATCAAAATTTATAATAGTTGCAAGATGTAAAAAAAAAAGTAATTTTTTAGCAAACCCCAAAAAAATATCTTGTTTGAATTCTTATTAGCTTTTTGTTTTTAAAGTTATTGCTTTGTTGGTTAAATAAATAACCACCACTTCTCAAATAAATTGGTTAAAACGATAAGTTCAATTTTTTATTTGCTAAAAAGAGCATGTTGGTTATCTTTCAATTTGTAAATAAAATGTTTCAATAGTTGAGCCCATTGATTCGCATTTTTACTTTTGTCAAAAACAGTTGATTCAATTGCTTTTCCAAAAGTAAACGTGATGGTTTTACCATTTTGTTTAAACATTTCATTTCCCAAAAAAAACATTTCAATATTTGCCTTGATTCCTAAGCGTTTTCTAATATTTGCCAAATTGTAAAAAAAGTTACTATTTGCTGCATTTATATGAGTTGGAATAATTGGTAATTGGTGTTTGATAGCCTGACTGATAAAGCTTTTTTGCCATGGTAAATCTAAAATTTCTCCACTTTGTTTTCTGCTACATAATCCAGCCGGAAAAATTAAAATGCAATGTCCTTCGCTGTATAATTGTTCTATTTTTTGCAAATTTTGTTTGGTATTTGTGCCATGTTTATTTACCGGAATAAACACATGCTCCAAACTCTTAAATGACATCAATAAATCATTTACAATAAACTTTAAATCGCTGCGTACTTTTCCCACTTCACCCAAAAAAGCCAATCCATCGGCACCGCCCAAAGGATGGTTGGCAGCTATAATTACACCGCCAGTTTTTGGTATATTTTCTAAACCATTAGAAACCGCTTTTGCACCTAAAGCAATCACTGCATTCGCACCAAACTGAATGCCATTACTTTTTTCGTTTTCAACAACAAATTGGTTAATTTCTTCTTGGTGAACAATGCGTTTCACCCAACGTATTACAAACCCTGGCAATAATTTATATAACTGCGGGTTTTTATCGTTAAATGCTTTGTCTATGTCTATCAATTTTGTTTGTTTTTTTGTCCCGCAGATTACGCAGAAAAACGCAGATTTTTTTCAGCGTAAATCAGCGCAATCTGCGGGAAATTATTTATTGCCAATTATACAGTCAGTTCGAGCGAAGTCGAGAAACAGTTACAAATGTCTCGACTCCGCTCGACATGACCTCACAACATCATTTTATTTTGCCTATTGGTCATTGAGCTTGTCGAAATGATTGCTACCCATTCATCAAATCTTCAATATGCTCCACTTCAATTGGAATATGCTTCATTAAATCTATACAACCATTTTCAGTAATCAATATTTCGTTTTCTAAACGCACACCAATGGCTTCTTCTTTGATATAAATTCCAGGTTCACAACTAAACGTCATGCCTGCTTTCATCGGCTCGTAACGCATGCCCACATCATGTACATCTATTCCTAAAAAATGACTGGTTCCATGCATAAAATATTTTTTATAAGCAGGCCAATTTGGATTTTGCTTTGCAATATCATCGGCAGTAATCAAGCCTAATTTTACCAATTCTGCTTCCATAATTAATCCAACTTGCGCTTGATAATCCATCAACATTACACCTGGTTTTAACAATTTTTTTGCTTCATTCATTACTTGTAAAACAGCATTGTAAACTTGCTTTTGGCGTGGAGTAAATCGTCCATTAACAGGCAAAGTTCTGGTCATGTCACTGGCATAATTGGCATAATCAGCACCGGTGTCTATTAATATTACATCGCCATCTTTACACTGTTTGTTGTTGTCGTTATAATGTAAAATACACGAATTTTGTCCGCTAGCAACAATAGGTGAAAACGAATGTCCGTTGCCTCTATTGCTAATGTATGAATGAATAATTTCTGCTTCTATTTCGTATTCCCAAACATTTGGTTTTACAAATTTGAATAAACGGTGAATCATTTTTTCGCTTAAACCCACCGCTACATTCATTAAATCTAATTCGTATTTCGATTTGATAGAACGCAATCTTTGAATAATTGGTGCTGCACGTTCAAACTCATGCAAAGGATATTTTGCACGCATTTCGTTTGCAAAACGCAAGTCTTTATAAGGTGTATTTACGGTTGATCTGTCGTTTTCGTTCAAGCTTAAATAAATGTTGTTTGCATAGTTAATTGCAGGACGAATTTTTGCTTCAAAATCGTCTAACCAAAACACATTTTGAATGCCACTTACTTCTTGCGCTTGCGCTTGTGTAAGCTTGTAACCATTCCAAGTTACCATTAAATCGCTGGTTTGTTTAATGAACAAAGCTTCACGCATTTCGAGCGTTGGACTATCAGGATAAATCACCAAAATACTTTGTTCTTGGTCTATTCCACTTAGGTAAAAAATATCACTGTTTTGTTTGAATTTATGGGTAGCATCTCCGTTCCAAGGATGCTCATCGTTGGAGTTGAAAATGGCTATAGAATTACTCTTTAATTGCTTTGCAAAATTGGCTCTGTTCAGTTTAAAAAGTTCGTTATTAATGGCTTCGTATTTATACATAATGTAAAATTTTCTTGCTGCGAATTTATTTTATTTTTTGTAAATAAAATGATTATTGACAAAGTTACAAACTTTGCTTACTTATTCTCAGCAATGACTTTCGCTTTGCGAAGCTTAACATTTGCGAGATCGGGGGATATTATTTCAACTTTTTCCCTAACATTTGAAATAACAAGCATTTTTACTATTATTGTTTATTAAATTTTAAAGCAATAAAACCCATGTTGAAAAAAATATTTTTAAGTGTATGTACCTTGTTTTTTTTTATTCAATCGCAAGCACAAATATTTCCCTTAATACCTTTTCCTAACCGCATTCAAAAAGTAGCAGGAACATTTTCTATCAATGAAAACACAGTTATTTTTGCTAACAATAGTTCCAATGAAGCCAATTATTTACAACAATATTTATTGCAGAATTATGGGCTGAAAATTAAAATAGTTTATGAAGTTAATAAGGTTAATAATGTAATTTCATTTTTAATTGCCCCTGCAAAAATTGATGTTAATGACAAAGAAAAATACCAATTAAATATTGATAGCAATTCAATTAAAATTTTTGCTGTTGACAATGCAGGAATTTTTTATGGTATTCAAACATTGATTCAATTATTACCCATTGAAAAAACTAATGTTTTAAATATTCCTTGTTTGCAAATAAACGATGGACCACGTTACCAATGGCGTGGCATGCACTTAGATTGTAGCCGACATTTTTTTACTAAAAACGAAGTGAAAAAATACATTGATTATTTGGCCATGTATAAACTAAATGTTTTTCATTGGCATTTGGTAGATGACCAAGGTTGGCGAATTGAAATAAAAAAGTATCCGTTTTTGACTAAAATTGGAAGTAAACGCAAAGCTACTTTAATTGGAAAACCAACCTTTGATTCATTGGGAAATCCTTCGGCAAACGATAAATACGATAGCACATTGTATGAAGGATTTTATACGCAAAACGATATCAAGGAAATTGTTGCGTATGCAAAAAACAGACATGTTACCGTACTTCCAGAAATAGAAATGCCCGGACATTCATTAGCTGCTTTGGCTGCGTATCCGCAATATGCGTGTAATGCTGGTCCGTTTGAAACCTATAGCCGTTGGGGCGTTTCCGATGATGTGTACTGCGCGGGCAATGATGAAACTTTTGTGTTTTTAGAAAACATTTTAAAGGAAGTAATGGAATTATTCCCAAGTAAATACATTCATATTGGTGGCGATGAATGTGTAAAAACTAAATGGAAATCGTGCGAAAAATGTCAAAATCGAAAACTGAATGAACATTTAAAAAATGAAGCGGAATTACAAAGTTATTTCATTACCAGAATTGAAAAATATGTGAACGCTAATGGACGTCAAATTATTGGTTGGGACGAAATTTTAGAAGGTGGATTGGCGCCCAACGCAGCATTGATGAGTTGGCGAGGAATCAATGGTGGAATTGCTGCAGCAAAACAAAATCATTATGTGGTGATGAGTCCAGGAAGACCCTGTTATTTTGACCATTATCAAAGCAAAGATAAAGGTACTGAACCCATGGCAATTGGTGGATTTAATCCATTAGATTCCGTTTATAATTATAACCCAACTCCAGATTCTTTAAATGAAAATGAACAAAAATTTATCATGGGTGCGCAAGCAAATGTTTGGACAGAATACATTACCAATTTTTCACAAGTTGAGTACATGGCTTTGCCCAGAATGAGCGCTTTGTCGGAGGTTTTATGGACCAATATGGAGAACAAAAATTTTACTGATTTCAAAGAAAGATTATATATTCATAAGGGAATTTTAGATAGAATGAAAATTAATTACGCCAAACATTTTTTACCTATTAAATAATGACAGACAGAAGAAAATTTTTAAAAACATCGGCATTGGCTTCGGCAGCATTATTGGTAAATAGTAGTGCAAATGCTGAAATTAAACCCAATGTAAAAGTGAACAAACCCATTGTTTTATCCACTTGGAAATTTGGACTAAAATGCAATGAAACTGCATGGGAAATATTGAAAAATAATGGTAAAGCATTAGATGCGGTGGAAGCTGGAGTAATGGTTTGCGAAGCGGATCCAAATGAACGAAGTGTGGGTTATGGCGGCCGACCAGATAGAGATGGAAGAGTTACATTAGATGCTTGCATCATGGACGAAATGTCGAATATTGGTTCCGTGGCTTGTTTAGAATTTATTAAGCATCCTATTTCGGTGGCAAGGGCTGTTATGGAAAAATCGCCACACGTCATGTTTGTGGGTGATGGTGCATTGCAATTTGCACTTTCGCAAGGTTTTAAAAAAGAAAATTTATTGGTAGAAGCTTCCGAAAAAGAATGGAAAGAATGGTTAAAAACTTCCCAATACAAACCAATTGTAAATATTGAAAATCATGATACCATTGGCATGATTGCCTTAGATGCAAATGGCAATCTTTCGGGTGCATGTACTACCAGCGGAATGGCTTTCAAAATGCATGGTCGAGTGGGCGATTCACCCATTATTGGTGCAGGTTTGTACGTAGATAATGAAATTGGCGCGGCCACTGCAACAGGTCATGGTGAAGAAGTAATTAGAATTGCTGGTTGTCATTTAGTGGTTGAGTTAATGCGTCAAGGGAAATCGCCACAAAATGCGTGTGAGGAAGCAGTAGCAAGAGTGGTAAAATTAATGAAACTAAGGAAGAAAGAATTGAAAGATATTCAAGTTGGTTTTATTGCGTTAAATAAAAATGGTGAACATGGTTCGTATTGCGTGCAAAGTGGCTTTAATTATGCCGTTCACGACAATTCAGGAAATGTTTTATTGGATGCACCTTATCATTTTAAACTTTAAAAAGTTTGAATATTTATGCAGAAAAATCATTTAGAAATTGCTTGCTTTAAAATAGTATCTGCCATCATTGCGCAGCATGCCGGAGCCAATAGAATTGAGTTTTGTGCAGACATGAATGTAGGTGGTGTTACCCCAAAATTAGCAGATTTTATTTTATTAAAATCAAAAATTCATATTCCCGTTTTTGTAATGATTCGTCCAAGAGGAGGAAATTTTGTTTATTCAAATGAAGAGTTTGAACAAATGAAAAACGATATTTTGAATTTTAAAAATGCGGGTGCAGATGGATTTGTTTTTGGAATATTAACTGACAACAAGGAAGTAAATTTCATTCAAAATAAAGAATTGGTTCAATTAGCAAATCCTTTGCCATGCACATTCCATAGGGCTTTTGACGAAATAAATAATCAAATGGATGCCTTGGATAAAATCATTGGATGTGGATTTAAAACAATACTAACATCGGGAAATGCTAATAATGCATTGGAAGGATTAGTATATTTAAAAGCTTTAGCCTCTATTTCAAATAATAAAATTTGCATCATGCCGGGTGGTGGAGTTCGTGCAACAAATATTGAAATATTGAAAGAAAATATTAATACCAATTGGTTTCATTCATCAGCTGTTTTACAAAATGAAACAGCCAATATGGATGAAGTTTTTATACTTAAATCCAAACTAAATTGAAGAAATTCACCATCCTTTTTTTAGCTATAATTTGCTTGCCAATTTTTGCCCTTTCTCAAATTGCTAAAAGAGATTTGTCGAAGGAAAAATGGTTATTTAAAAACACCCAAGAAAATAAATGGTTTTCCGCTAAAATTCCTGGAACTGTTCATACCGATTTATTCCAAAATAAAATTATTCCAAATCCTTTTACAGGCAATAACGAAAAGCTTTTACAGTATATTGATCGTGAAAATTGGGAATATAAAACTGAATTTATTATTACTCAAACCGAATACCAAAATGAATACATTGATTTGAATTTTGAGGGCTTAGATACTTATGCAAAAGTGTATATAAACGACTCATTAATTTTAACTGCCAATAACATGTTTCGTACTTGGAATTTGGAGGTAAAAAGACTTTTGAAAATTGGTAACAATCAATTAAAAATTGTTTTTGAATCAGCAGTTAATAAGGGAGAAGCTGAAGCAAAAAAACTACCTTATGAATTGCCTGGAAATGAAAAAGTTTTTACCCGAAAGGCTCTGTATCATTACGGTTGGGATTGGGGTCCACGATTTGTAACTTGTGGAATTTATAAAGCTATTCATTTGCATTTTTGGAATCAAGCCAAAATTAATCATGTACAATTTATTCAAGAAAAACTCACCAAAGAATTGGCGCAAATTCAATTGAAGGTGGAAGTAAATTGTAGTCAAAAAGGGATTTATAATTGTAAAATGTATAATTCAAAACCAAGTCGTGATTTACCATTATTTAAAGATACTTTTATAGAACTGCAAAAAGGAATAAACACTGTTTTATTAAATACTACAATTAAGAATCCCGAACTATGGTGGACGCATAATTTAGGTAAACAAAATTTATATAATTATACGATTGTTTTAGAATCAGCCAGCAAAAAAATTGATTTAAAGGATGTAACCTTTGGGTTGCGAACCATTGAATTAGTGCAGGAAAACGACAGTTTAGGAAAATCGTTTTTGTTTAAATTAAATGGCATTCCTGTTTTTATGAAAGGTGCAAATTATATTCCTGAAGACAACTTTTTACCACGCGTTACATATTCAAAAACCAAACAATTAATTAATGATGCCAAAGCTACAAACATGAATATGCTGCGCGTTTGGGGTGGTGGTGAATATGCGAGTGATTATTTTTATCAATTATGTAATGAAAACGGCATATTGGTTTGGCAAGATTTTATGTTTGCATGCGCAATGTTTCCTGGAGATACCCCTTTTTTGGAAAACGTAAATGCGGAAGTAAATGATCAAATAATTCGTTTAAGAAATCATCCTAGTTTGGCCATTTGGTGTGGTAACAATGAAATAGATGAAGGATGGAAAAATTGGGGTTGGCAAAAACAATATAAGTATAATACCACTGACTCAACTAAAATTTGGAATGACTATGTTTTATTGTTTGAAAACAATATTAAAAATGCCATACAATTTTTGGACAAATCAAGGTTTTATTGGCCAAGCTCACCATCTATTGGTTGGGGACGAAAAGAAAGTTTAACGCAAGGCGATGCACATTATTGGGGTGTTTGGTGGGGAATGCAGCCGTTTGAAACTTATGAAAAAAAGGTGGGAAGATTCATGAGTGAATATGGTTTTCAAGGGATGCCTTCATTAAGCACTTTTACAAAAATGGGTGCTTTGAAATGTAAAAATAATGTTTTTAAAATTGATTCCAGTGTTTTAAAAACTCATCAAAAACACCCAACTGGATTTGAAACTATTCAAACTTATATGGAACGCGATTACCCTATTCCAAATAGTTTTGATAATTACATATATGTTTCACAATTGCTGCAAGCAGAAGGAATGAAAAGAGCCATTGAAGCGCATCGAAGGGCCATGCCATATTGTATGGGAACGTTGTATTGGCAGTTAAACGATTGTTGGCCAGTTACATCTTGGAGTTCTATAGATTATGATGGAAATTGGAAAGCTTTACACTATCAAGTAAAAAAATCGTACAATGATTTATTAATTTCGTTTGAAGAAAAAAACGATTCAGTTTTAGTATTTATAGTTTCAGATTTATTAGAAAATATAAATGGAAATTTAAATGTTAGCGTATTAGATTTTAATGGTAAAATTGTTTTCACTGAAAATGTGGAAACCATTGTTAAATCAAATACTAGCGGCATTTATTTTTATTTTGATAAAAGTAAGTTGAAAGGTGAATTCAATTGGAATAATTTGGTTTTATCAGCTACATTTAACAACGTAAATTTCAATATAAATTCTTTGCATTATTTTGTAAAGCCAAAGGATTTATTACTTCAAAAACCTGCTATTAAATTTAAATATTTAAATTATAATCAAATAGAAATATCAAGTGATAAATTAGCCAAAAATGTTTATTTAAGAACTGATAATAAATCTTATCAATTTGAAGAAAACTACTTCGATTTACTTCCAAATGAAAAGAAAATTATTCAAGTTTCTGGTAAATATTCCAAAATAGATTTTTTTGAAACATGCCCAAAATCTTTGTTTGATGCTCAATAATTTTAAGGAGCAAAAGAATATTTTCAAGTCAATCAAATATTCAAAATTGAATTAACCAAGTAAAATATTACTTTCGTAAAAGTAAAATCCCGATGTAATGGGAGCAAAAAGCTTTTATGTTAAAAAAAATATTATTCATTCTTTGTCTGTTAACGCTTGTAAATACAGCATATGCACAAAGAGTGGAAGATAAACCTTACGTTTCCGATACTACCAAATGGAGCAGGCCGAAGAAAGCTACTTACCTTGCTTTTGTTCCTGGATTAGGTCAAATTTATAATAAAAAATATTGGAAGTTACCCATTGTTTATGGAGGATTTGCTGCATTAATTTATTCCGTTGGGTTTTACCAAACTCAGTACGACCAATTAAAACAGGCTGTTTTAGATAGAAAAGCCAACAAGTCTTTATCGGATCCTACTTTAGAACCATTAGATTTAGCTAATTTAATTTCATTTAGAGATTTTTACCGTGAAAACCGCGATTTATCGTGGATAGGAATGGGAGGATTGTATGCTTTGCAAATATTAGATGCAGCTGTAGACGCCCATTTACAAGAGTTTGATGTAACTGAAAATCTTTCTCTAAAATGGCAACCTGATTATAGAATCCAATCAGGACAGACATTTGTAGGTGCAACAATTTGGTTGCAATTAGGAAAATCTGTTAAGAAATAATTTACTCTTTCACCCATTTTTTTACATTTCCATTGTCTAATTTAACAAAGTAAATTCCTTTTGAAAGCATTTCAATGTCAATTGAATTTGTTTCGTTTGAAAAAATATTTTTTGTTAAAATCAATTTCCCAACTGCATTAAAAATTTGTATTTCGTAACTTGGTTTCAATTGAGTTCCTTCTAATAAAATGGTGATATTATCATGACTAGGATTTGGGAAAATGGTAAAGTCAGTTTTAGCATTTACTTCATTTAAACCAGTGCTTTTATCTATTAAAATAATTTTTGTTTCAAAAGGTAACAAATTAACGCCAGTGCCAACATTATCAGTAATCGACAAATAATCAGTTCCATTGTTCAACACATTTTTTGCAGTGAAAATTCCATTATTCCAATTCAAAGCATTTAAACTCAAATACAGGTAACCGGCATTTCTATTCGAAGTATTTACCATTACCAAAAATGTTTGGTTATTATAAACTCTCAAAAAACTAAAAACTGCTGAATCGCTACAAATAATATTTTGATAAGTTCCAACAGATAAAGCTTGGTAATTGTTGCGCATTTTAATTAATTTCTTGTAATAACTCAACAATGAATTGGTATCTGCTTGCATTAGTTGAACATTATAACTGCTGTAATTTGTGTTTATACTTATCCAAGGATTAACGCTACTAAATCCCGCATAATTTCCCGAATTCCATTGCATGGGCGAACGAATGAACTCATCAGGTTTACTACCTTTCATTCCCACTTCTTCTCCATAATAAACATAAGGAGTTCCAGGTAAAGTTAAGTATATAGATGCGGCAGTTTTTAGTTTTGAAATACTTCCACCTAATTCATCAAAAACCCTGTTTTGGTCGTGATTGGTTAAAAAAGTACTGAATTTATTGAACTGTAAATTAGTATAAGCATAGGTCATTTCGTTTCTTAAAGCTAAGGTATTGCTTGTTTTCATTACATTCAACATGGCACTTGCCAAATCAAATTCAAAACAATTTTCCAATTTATTATTATAACTTTTTACAGTGCTAGTGGAAGTCCAAACTTCTCCTACAGTCATAAAATTTGGGTTCAAATTTTTGCAATAAGTATTAAAGTCGCTCCAAAACTGATATGTTTCTGGTTGGTTCATTAAATTACTTCCATTTTCGTATAAATACATGGCAGCATCTAACCTAAAACCATCTATGTTCATGCTATCGATCCAGAATTTAGCAGCATCAAAAATACTGTCTTTTACAGGTTGATAATTATAGTTTAAATCTGGCATTTCGCTCCAAAATAAGGCGTAATAATTACTGCTATTTTTGGTATACCAAACATCTTGCCCCCACGGACCTTTATAAGTTGGTTTGGTGCTGCTCCATCGGTAAAAATTTCTATAAAAAGGATCGTTAGCCGCTGATTTTATAAACCAAGGATGTTGGCTAGATGAATGATTAATAACAAAATCAATGATTACTTTGATACCACGTTTATGTGCTTCTGTAACCATGTTTTTAAATTCTACGGTAGTTCCGTATGCAGGGTTTACAGCTTTGTAATTTGTAACATCGTAACCATGACTACTTGGTGAGGCATTGATGGGCATTAACCAAATTCCTTTTATTCCTAAATCAGTATTGGTTGTAGTATCGCCATCATTTAAATAATCTAATTTGGCTGTTACCCCATTAAAATCGCCAATTCCATTGCCATTGCTATCGTAAAAACTACGCACAAACAATTCGTAAAAAACAGATTGGTTCCACCAATTAGTAGCGGGCTGCGCCAATAAATAATTAGGTAATAAAAGAACAAGGAGAAGTATATATTTTGAAAAGTGTTTATTCATGACACAAGATTAAGGATTATTGTTGGGAAAAGTGGAACAATAAAGAAGAAACTTATGCTATTTAACCACAATGTTAGTTTGCAAATATCATTTAATCAAAGGGATTAGTATATATCAATCCATAATTTTTTCCATTTGGAAAAAATTACTAAGCACTTTAAAAAGTTTTTTAGCATATTCGCAACTTATGGTAAGCGAATTATTTGACGAAACTACCAAGTTAAACTGGTATAAAGTAATATTTGGGTTGAAAAAGCAGTTTGGGAAAAAGCCAGATATGAATGGAATTTTGTTTTTAATTGGCATTAGGGAATTAGGACAAAATAGGGAATTTACCAAAGCAGAAAAAATGGATTTATTCCACATTGCTACATGTAAATTATTAAGCTATGAAGGCTATTTTAAATATGAATATACAGATGAAGACGGTTGGCCTCATTACGATTTGGTAACTCAACCCGAATATACCGATTTGCTTTCGCAAGAGTATTATTTACGTAAATTGGTAGTTAGGTATTTTTTAGAAAACGATTTAATTACAGACTAAAACACGGATGAAAAAGAACATATTTATATTGCTTTTAATAACATTTAGCTCATTTGCATTTGCTCAAAAACCTGCAAGTACTAAAAGTAAAGTGAAACAAAAACCTGCAAAGGAATTAAAGGAGTATGTGGTAATTAGTACCAAATTTGGCAACATGATTTTTACATTATACGATGAAACTCCATTGCACCGCGATAATTTTAAAAAATTGATAAAGAGTAAATATTACGATGGTTTATTATTTCACAGAATTATCAGAGATTTTATGATTCAAGGTGGTGATCCAAATTCTCGCAATGCCGATTCCAATACTGTACTTGGAAATGGTGGGCCTGATTATACCATTCCTGCCGAAATAAATCCAAACATTATTCATACCAAAGGTGCTTTGGCTGCTGCTAGAACTGGCGATAACATCAATCCAATGAAAGAGTCAAGTGGCAGTCAGTTTTTTATAGTTCAAGGTAAAAAAGTAGACAAAAAAGAGCTAGAAGAAATTATGAATGCCAAAAATTATCAGCGTAAGCAAGAAGTGTTTAATAATATAGTTTCAAAAGATACTGCAGTGGCAAACAGATTGAATTTAATTCAACAAACCAAAGGCAAAGAAGCCGTTCAAGAATATGTAATGAAACAATTAGGACCTGTGATAGATGAAGCATACAAAAAGAAAGAGTTTTTATACAACGGAACACAAATAGATGCTTATAAAACATATGGTGGAACTCCTTTTTTAGACATGGATTACACTGTTTTTGGTCAAATGATAGTTGGATTTGAGGTATTAGATAAAATTGCTATTTTATACAATAACCCACAAACTAACAGGCCTTTTGAAGATGTGAAAATGAGAATAAGTTTGATTAAAAGATAATTTTTAAAAATATAAATCCCTATTTCTTCCATTCAATTTGATAAAGTATTTTTTCATTTTAAGTTTTATTCTACTTGGTTTTGTTAGCATGGCTCAGCAAAATGAAGAACAAGTTACAGTTATTCAAGGTAAAATTATTGATAAACGTAACAGAGAGCCTTTGCCTTTTGTTACCATTACTTTTAAAGGCACTCGCATAGGAACTACCAGCGATTTTGAAGGAAACTTTAAGTTAAAAACTATTCAAAAAGTTGATTCAATTAAAGCCAGTTATGTAGGTTACAAAACATATGTGAGAAAAATTAATTACGGGCAAACTCAAACGTTTAATATTGAAATGAGTGAGGCAAGTTCAGAGTTAAAAGCGGTAACTGTTAGGGTAGGAATAAATCCTGCACTTAGAATAGTAAATAATGCACGCAAAAACAGAGGTGTAAACAATCAAGAAAACTTAAAAGCATACCAATTCGATAGCTATAATAAAGTAGATGTTTCGCTAAATAATGTAAGCGATGAAATGAAAAACAGAACCATGTTTAAACCCATTAAAGGTTTATTCGATACTGCTTTTCAAATGAAGAACGAAGAAGGAAAATACATTTTACCTTTATTTATAAACGAAACTTTTAGTCAGTATTATTACAATAAATTTCCATCAAAAAACAAAGAGGTAATGGTAGCCAGCAGCACCACAGGAATAGGTGTTGGCGATAAAAGTTTTATAACCGATTTGATGGGAACAAGTTTGCAAAGCTTTAATTTTAATGAAAACTTTGTACGCATATTAGGCAAAGATTTTATATCGCCATTAAGTAATGTTTGCCACCGTTATTATGTTTATACATTGCTTGATTCAAGCATAGAAAACGGTAAGAAAAACTATAAACTACAACTAAATTTAAAAAGTGAACAAGACTTAGGTTTTTTAGGCCACATGTGGATAGAAGAAGGTACTTGGGCATTAACAAGAATAGATGTTGAGATATCGGAAAATGCAAATATTAACTTCATTGATAGAATAAAATTACAACAAGAATTAAAGCAAACTACTGCAGGTCCTTTCATTCCATATAAAAACCGCATGATTCTAGATGTGGCCGAATTAACTAAAAATTCCAGTGGCATGATTGCTAAGTTTTATAACTCTGCTTCTAATATTGTGGTAAATGAATTTAAGGAAATTACTTTTTACGACAGATTAATAGAACGAGCTGAAGAGGAAACCTTAGAAAAAGATTCCAATTTTTGGATCAGCAAGCGCCCAGAAGCTTTTACCAATATTGAAAGGCGAATGTTTAATATGGTAGATTCTATTAAAAATCTTCCTGCTATTCAAACTTATATTGATGTGGTTCGTTTGGTGGTAGAAGGTTACAAGCGCATTGGGGGCTTTGATTGGGGTCCTTATGTGTTTTTATATGGTTATAATAATGCCGAAGGTAATAGGTTGCGTTTTGGATTTAAAACCAATGCTATTTTTAGTAAGCAATGGGTTTTAAAATCTCATTTGGCTTATGGCTTTAAAGATGAAAAAATAAAATATGGCTTATCGGCCGATTACATCAGCAATAGAAGAGATTGGACAGTTTGGAGTGCAAGCTATCGTGATGATTATGACGTGTTAGGAATTACCACCGATTTTGGTCCGGGTGCTAATTCATCTAATATATTTCAAGCCATTAGTATTTTTGCCAAAGGCATTAGAATTAATAGAACGCAAGAAATAAAGTTAGGATTTTTTAAGCAGTTTAAACCAGATTGGAGTTTTAAAATGAATGCCCAATATAACACTTTTGAACCAAGAGGTAATTTTCATTTTGCTTATATTAACACTGAAATAGGAAACGACAGTTTAAAAGAAAGTTTTAATAATGCTCAAATTACAGCGGAAGTTCGTTGGGCTTATCAAGAGTTGTTAATTGCCAGGGGCAATGATAGACTAAGACTAAAACGTCCTCTTTTACCTACTTTAACATTAACATATACCCATGGTTTTAAAGGAGTTTTTGGAAGTAATTTTGATTACAATAAAATACAATTAAACCTTTGGCACCATGCCAATACTGGTGTATTGGGCACGGCAGATTACTGGATTACTGGAGGTAAAATTTTCGGTAAGTTACCATACCCATTATTAGACGTGGCAAGAGGCAATCAAGTATTTATATATTCTGACTTTAACTACAGTTTGATGGATGTATATGAATTTGTAAGCGACCAATATATTCACTTAACCTATATTCAACATTTTGAAGGACTATTTTTAAATAAAATTCCTGTTGTAAAAAACTGGAAATGGCGAAACTTTGCTTTTGTAAAAGCAGCATATGGTAGCTTAAGCAATGAAAATAAAAGTTTAATGCCCGAAGAAAAACCCATTACTGTTCTTAGCGAAAGAACTTTTAATAGGGTTAATTCTTTCAAAGACAATATTCCTTATGTGGAAGTAGGTTACGGATTTGAAAACATTTTCAGAATTCTTTCTATCAATATGGTACATCGTTTAACTTATTTAGAACCTGTTCCTTTCTATCCTTCTCATAGGCGTTGGGGAATAAATGTAGGCTTAAAATTCCAGTTTTAGAAAAACGCTAAACGTCTCTACATAATTCTGCTGTTTATAATTTTCAGCTCTCGCAAGTGCTAAACATTGCATAGCGAGTGTCACTTGTGAGGCTAAAGACTTGCGAGAACTGGGGGGGGAAAGAAAAAAGAAAAAAGAAAAAAGAAAAAAGAAAAAAGAAAAAAGAAAAAAGAAAAAAGAAAAAAGAAAAAAGAAAAAAGAAAAAAGAAAAAA
>CANGGG010000037.1 GCA_947453415.1 Bacteroidota bacterium
CCTGAAAAATGAAATAATAGAATACATTACTTATTATAATAATGAAAGAATTAAACTAAATTTAAACGGAATGAGCCCGATAAATTATCGAGCTCATTATTATCAAAATTAATTATAAATTTGTCTAAACTTTTGGGTGCACTATAGTTGTTTAAGCCTTTTTTATTTGCTCAAATGCCTACCCGTGTGAATGCTATTTTCAAATCTTATCATATGGTGGATTTAACTTTATAATTATTAGAAATATTGAAGTGTAAATTATGTTTCGTATATAATATGTCAGCTTTATGCTGACATATAAACTATAAAATATAATTTATTATGCTGAAGTTAAATTATATTTTGTATCATTGCAGTCAGGTTTATCCTGACATTATTACTATGAAAAGTAAAAATATATCAACACAATCCAGTGAACTGTTAACTTATTTCTTTGGGAAAAATAAAGCATGTTTTGGTTATCATGATGCTTTTAAAGCAATGCCTTCAGTAAAAAAAAGTACACTAAGAGAGTTACTAAGTGACATGACAAAACGTGGACTTTTGATGAGATTGAAAAACGGAATTTATTACGTTATTCCTTACGAAGCGGATGCTGAAAAATTTATGCCCGATTGGCATTTGATAGCAGAAAACTTAGTTAATGATGCCCAATATTATATTGCTTATTATTCAGCTTTGCATATTCATAATCTAATTACCCAGCCATCTTTAAAAGAACAAATTGTAGTTTCAAAACAAATTCGTCCATCAGAAATAAAAATAAAAAATATACCATTTCAATACATTTATCACAACGAAAAACACTTTTTTGGTGCAAAGAAAATATGGATTGACAGTTTCAATAAAGTGCTGTGTTCTGATTTAGAAAAAACAATTATAGATTGCTTATACAAACCAGATTATGCTGGTGGAATTGTAGAAATTGCTAAAGCAATATACACTTCAAAAGATATAATTAAATTCGATATACTGCTTGATTATGTGAAAAAATTTGACTCTCAGGCAGTGGTAAAACGTTTAGGATTTTTACTTGAAGTGCTCGAAATTAAATCGGAAATTATTAACGATTTGCAAAAATTAAAAACGGCTTCTTATATTGTGCTCGACACCAAATTACCAATGAATGGAAAACACAACAAACGTTGGAGTATTCAGCAAAATTTGGATACTAATACCATTAAATCTGCTATTTACACATGATCAAACAAGGAGAAATACAACAAAAAGCAAGACAAGTTGGAGTTCGTGACCAACAGATTGAAAAAGATTATATTCTTTCATGGATTTTATGTGGTATTGCAAAACATGAACAGCTATCAAAAATTATTGTGTTCAAAGGAGGAACTGTTTTAAAGAAAATTTATTTTGAAGATTATCGATTTTCGGAGGACTTAGATTTTACTTTATTAAATGTTGGCATTTCAAATGAACAAATTTTTGAATGGTTCAAGGAAACATTTGCATTCATTTTAGAAGAGGCCAATATTCCATTAGAAATTATTGATCCCGATAGCTCCAGTCGGGGTGAAAACGAAGATAGCAGCATTAACTTTTACATTAGTTATATTGGTCCACTTGGTGGGCAAGGAAATAACAAAAGCGTCAAGATTGACATTTCGAGAAATGAACAATTGGTATTTGAACCAGTAATGAAAGCAGTTTTCATTGGTTATTCAGATTTGGAAGATCACCAGCTTTGCTGTTATCAATTGGAAGAAGTATTGGTTGAAAAAATGCGTTCAGTCATGCAAAGAATGCAAGCCCGTGATTTTTACGATATATGGTTTTTATTGGAACAACATGGAATGAAACTTGAGTTCTTTTGGAACGAGTTTGAAAGTAAATGTAAAAATAATGAATTGAATCACTTGGATTTTAATAAGAAATTATCCGAAAGATTGCCGCAATACAAAGGTCGTTGGATAAGTTCAATGAGAGATCAAATAAAAGATTTACCAGACTTTGATCAGGTAGAAAGAGAAGTGCAAAGACATGTAAAGAAACTAAATATAAAATGAACGTTCAAAATTTGATAATTCAAGGTTTGATTGGTGTTCTTTGTCCCCCACCAATAAATTCAAAGGCTTACAAGTTTTATAACTTGTAAGCCTTTTTTATTTGCAAAAAAACTTTAAAATTTGCTTCGTATTTAAAAAATCAAAAAAAGTACGTGTTTCTACCTAAGATTCTTGTATTTTTGTGTGAATAAAAAATTTGATCACTTACTTAAAACATACTGAAATAGATAAATTCAAATGGGATGCCTGCATAGCCAAAGCTAGCAATTCATTGGTATATGCCTTTTCGTGGTATTTAGATGTGGTAAGCCCCAATTGGGATGCTTTAGTTTTAAATGATTATGAGGCTATCATGCCCATCACCCATCGAAGAAAATATTTTATTTCTTATTTATTTCAACCATTTTTTACTCAACAATTAGGGGTTTTTTCTCGTTTAGAAACACCTGATTTTATAGTACAAAAATTCATAGATGCCATTCCTTCTAAATATAAATTTATTGACATTAACTTCAATGAAGACAATAACGCGAAAGGTTTAATAGAAAAGAAAAATTTTATACTGCCAATTGACGAAACTTATGCCGATTTATTTGCAGCCTATAAAGGGCAAGCCAAAAGAAATATAAAAAAGGCAAAAGAGCAAAATTTATACTTACAAGTTTTGCCTTATAAGCAGTCTGTTGATTTTTATGTAAAGCACAAAGGAGCAGCTACAAAAGGAGTTACAGCAAAAGATTATTTTATGCTAAAGCAACTTTACAAAATTTGTAACAAACAAAATATGCTCCTATCAATGGGTGTTTTTAGTAAACAATTTGGCTTGGTAGCAACCGGTGTTTTTATCATCAATGAGGATAGAGTTATTTTTCATTTGGGAACTTCTGACAGTAAAGGAAAAGAAATTGGAGCCATGCATTTTTTAATGGATGGTGTCATTGCTCAGTTAGCAGGAAAAAATAGTTTTATAGATTTTGAAGGTTCCGAAAAAGAAGGAATTGCGCGTTTCTATAAATCGTTTGGAGCTTTTAAAAGACCTTATTTTAAATACAAAACAAACACATTACCAAAAATATTAGCTTGGTTAAAATAATGAAACGTATAAATATATTTATCATCATTGGAATTATTTTAATTGCAGCATGCGAAAAAGATAAAAGTGCAACCCAAAACACTGACTTTTTTCCACCTGTTAACTTCGATATCAATGTAAATTTGGTTTTGCCTGATGCTGCTCCATTGCAATATCAAGGTGGATTTATTTATAGAGATGGTCAAGGAGTAGGCTATAAAGGAATTATTATTTATAATAATTTTGATGACTATTTAGCTTTTGACAGGGCATGTCCTTACAAAGTTGATAGTACTTGTAGTCGAATTTTTATGGCAAATAACAATTCAAATTTTCAATGCGGAAGTGGTACAAATCGTTGCTGCGCAAGTGAGTTTTTTTTAAGTACAGGAACCGTAAGTAAAGGTCCTGCAGATAGGCCTCTTCGTCAATATTATGTTAGCAAAAATGGAAATTATTTAAGGGTTACAAGCTTTCCACAGTAATTTATTTTCAGAAAAATATTTTAAGAAAAGACTAATCATGGTTTCCGTTATGGTTTAAAAATTTGTTTTTGTATTATTGCACATGCAATTTGAAAACACCTTAAGCTTTGCTCAAAACCTAGATGCAAATGATAAACTCGCACATTTTAAAAATCAGTTTCATTTATTAACCAATAACAATAAGCATGTAGTTTATTTATGCGGAAATTCTTTGGGATTACAGCCTAAATCAGCTCGTTTGGCGGTGGAACAGGAGTTTAGTGATTGGGCTAAAATGGGCGTGGAAGGTCATTTTAATGCTAAAAATCCATGGCTTGGATACCATCATTTTTTAACTGAAAATGCAGCAAAATTGGTGGGGGCAAAACCAATAGAAGTGGTTGTTATGAATAATTTAACGGTAAACTTGCACTTAATGATGGTAAGTTTTTATCAGCCAACTGCTACTCGTTATAAAATTATTATGGAAGCTGCTGCTTTTCCTAGTGATTTATATGCCATGGAAACGCAAGTAAAACACCATCATTTAAATCCAGAAAATGCCATTATTGAACTTAAACCAAGAGCTGGCGAACATACTTTAAGAACAGAAGATATTATTGATACCATCAATGCAAATTCTGATAGTTTGGCATTGGTGATGTTAGGTGGCGTAAATTATTACACTGGACAGGCTTTTAACATGAAAGCAATTAGTAAAGCAGCACATGAAGTTGGCGCTTTTGCTGGTTTTGATTTGGCGCATGCCGCTGGCAATTTGCACTTGCAATTACATGATTGGGAAGTAGATTTTGCGGTTTGGTGTACTTACAAATATTTAAACAGTGGGCCAGGTGGAACAAGTGGTGTTTTTGTTCACGAAAAACATGCAAATTCAGCAATCAATCGTTTTGCAGGCTGGTGGGGACACGATGAAGGCGAACGTTTTCAAATGAAAAAAGGCTTCAAACCCATTGCCGGTGCGCAAGGTTGGCAGTTAAGTAATGCACAAATATTTCCTATGGCCATTCATAAAGCATCGCTTGAAATGTTTGCGGAAGCGGGAATAGAAAATTTAAGGGCAAAAAGTGAATTGCTAACTGCTTATTTAGAATATATTTTAAATAATTTTAGCGAACATTTAACTGTAATTACTCCTAAAAATAAAGAGGAAAGAGGTTGTCAGCTTTCAATTATTGTGAAAGAAAATGGCAAGCAATTATTCGACTTTTTAGAAAGCGAAAATATCATGCCCGATTGGCGCGAACCTGATGTAATTCGCATGAGTCCAGTGCCTATGTATAATTCTTTTGAAGATGTATTTTTAATTGGTCAAGCTTTAAATAAATATTTTAGTAAAAATTAATAATTTTATTCCGCTAAAAAATCCCATATTCCTTAAATCCTAATCAATGATAAAAATTGAAAAAATAATAGATGCCAATACCCAACAAATAGTTTGGGATATCAGACACGAAGTTTTTGTAATTGGTCAAAATTGTCCAAAAGAATTAGAGTATGAGTTTGAAGAAGAAAGCATTCATTTTATAGCATATTATAACAATGAACCGGCTGGAACTGCTAGAATTCGTGAAACAGAAAATGGTTACAAATTAGAACGATTTGCTGTTTTAGAAAAATTCAGGGGGCATGGAATTGGATCAGCTTTGGTGAAACATTTATTAGGCGAAACCATTCCATTTAACAAAAAAATATATTTGCATGCGCAATTAACAGCAGCTCCTTTATATGCCAAAAACAACTTTAAACCAGCAGGTGAAAACTTTTGGGAAGCCGATATTGAACATGTAAAAATGGTTTATAGTAAACCATAATTTTTAATATATGAAATACTTAATTGTAGGTTTAGGAAATATTGGTGTTGAATATGCACAAACCCGTCATAATATTGGGTTTGATATTGCGGAAGCATTGGTAAAAAAACATGCAGGAAATTTTACAGTTCAAAAACATGCACAATATGCGCAAGTGAATTTGCGTGGCCGACAAATGCACGTAATTATGCCAACTACTTACATGAATTTAAGTGGAAAAGCAGTGCGCCATTGGATGACAGATTTGAAAATTCCAATTGAAAATATCTTTATTTTAGTAGATGATTTAGCCATTGATTTTGGCAAATTACGCATCAGAGGAAATGGCAGCGATGCTGGCCATAATGGACTCAAAAGTATCAATGAATTGTTGCTTACTCAAAATTATCCAAGGTTGCGTTTTGGCATTGGAAATAATTTTCCAAAAGGCCGACAAATAGATTATGTGTTAGGTAAATGGAACACTGATGAAATGAAGGAAATGCCTTTTTTAATTCATAAATCGGTAGATGCCATTGAAAGTTTTGTATTTAAAGGCTTACCTCTAACCATGAGTGAATTTAATAAATAATGCAATTATTTATTAAACATATTGCATATCAAATTGAATCGTTAAGCGATTTAGAAAATATAGATAAAAGTGTACTGAATACTAACGAAACAAAAGCTTTTTCTTTTCTTGAAAATTGGTTTCATAACAATGACTTTACCTTTCAAAGTTCAGGAAGTACGGGAGCTCCCAAACAATTTACATTTACAAAAGAAGAACTGATTTGGTCGGCTACACAAACTAATAATTACTTAAGATTAAAGCAAAATTCACCACATTTTTTTATTTGTTTAGACATTCATTTAGTAGCTGGTACTATGCTTTTGGCTAGGGCAATTTTATTAAATGCAAAAGTTACAATAGTCAATCCAAATTCCAATCCATTTGAAACTTTGACTGAAAATCATCCATATACTTTTGCTTCTTTGGTGCCCATGCAATTACAAAGCATTTTGAACACCCAAAATGGTGAAAAAATATTGAATCAATTTGACAATATTTTATTAGGAGGTGCGCCTTCCTCTGAAAGTTTAATCAAGCAATGTGTTCATTTAAAAGCAAATATTTGGGCTACTTATGGCATGACAGAAACTTTAAGTCATATTGCTTTACGCCATTTAAAAAACGAAAATTCATTTCAATTATTGCCCAATAATGAAATTGCTTTAAGCAAAGAAAATACCTTAAAAATTAAAAATATAATTACCAAAAACCAATGGTTACAAACCAACGATTTGGCAGCAATTACTCCGAATGGATTTAGTATATTAGGAAGAATAGACTTTATAATAAACAGTGGCGGTTTTAAAGTAAATGCATTGAAAATAGAAAATGAAATTGCAGCTTATTTAACTTTAAAAAAAATACCCGAATTCCCTTATTTTGTGGGAAGTTTGCCTGATAAAATTTTAGGGGAAAAAGTAGTTATTTACATAGAAAAAACTCATTCAAAAATGATTGAATTTTCATTGCTAAAAACCTATTTAAAGGACCATTTAAAGCGATATGAAATTCCTAAAAAAATAGTTTTTGTAAATGAATTTTACTATACCCCAAGTCAAAAAATAAATAGGATAAAAACAATCAATTCAAAAGATTTATAATTAAACAAATTATTCCTCCGTAAAAGGATCACTAGATTTGTTTTCAGGTTTAAATTTATCGCAGTCTAATTCTATGGTTAAGTCAGATTTTGGTGCGGTCCAATTGGGAACAACTTCTACTAGTTTTTGTTGTTGAACGGCTTTCATATAATTGCCAAAAATTGGCATTGCCATGGCAGAACCACTTCCTAAATCCATGCTCCTAAAATGAATGGCTCTTTCCTCAAAACCTGTCCAAACACCGGTAGTTAGCGTAGGTGTAATGCCGATAAACCAACCATCGCTATAGTTTTGCGTAGTTCCTGTTTTACCGCCTACGGCACCTTGAATGGCGTATTGATATTTTATTTTTGCAGCCGTTCCGTGTGTAGTTACTTTTTCCAACATTTTACACATTACATAACTTGTTTGTTCGCTTAAAGCTTCCCTACTTTCTACTTTTGGTTCATAAATTAAATTGCCGTTTTTATCTGTTATTTTCAATAAATAATTGGGTTTTATCCAAACTCCATTATTGGCAAAAGTGCTAAAGGCACCTGTCATTTCAAAAACCGAAATATCAGCAGTTCCTAATGCAGTAGCTGGGTATGGACCCATTTCACTTTCAACCCCCATTTTTTTAGCAATATTGATTACTTGTTTAATGGCATCAGGACCTAAGTTTTTCAAAACATTCAAGGCAATTAAGTTTACTGAAAACTGTAAACCTCTGAACATGGTCATATCGCCAGTTGTATATTCTTCATCGGCATTACCAGGATTATAATCAGGGTAACCTTCAAACTGAACTGGTTTGTTTGGGTAAACGGAACAAGGAGAAATTCCATTATCAACGGCAAGGGTATAAACAAAAGGCTTAAAAGTAGAGCCAACTTGGCGCTTTGAACTTTGGTTAACGTGGTCGTATTTAAAATGTTTGTAATTATTTCCACCAACCCAAGCCCTGATTTGACCATTTTTAGGATCCATGCTTAACATGCCACATTGCATAAAATATTTGTAGTATTTTAAACTATCCAAAGGTGTCATCATAGTATCAATTTCACCTCTTGCAGTGCTGTAAACTTTCATTTTTACAATGGTATTAAACTGCTTATCTATATCAGCCTGACTAAGGTTTTGTTCCTTACAAATTCTATATCTATCACAGCGTTTCATAGCCATAGTGATTAATTCTTTATGGCTTCCCCAAGGTTCTCTTCCTTTCCAATGCGCATAAAATTTCTTTTGCATTACTTGCAAATGATTCTCCACTGCTAATTCAGCTTGAGCTTGCATTTTTGAATTGATGGTGGTGTAAATTTTCAATCCATCTTTGTATAAATTATATCCGTTTTCATCGGCCCATGTCATTAATTCCATGCGCAAATGTTCTCTAAAATAAGTAGCAAGACCTTCGTTGTGATCATCTTCTTGGTAATTTAATTTAATTTCTTCTTGCTTAAATTTTGAAGCTTCGCTGTTGGTTAAATACCCATTTTTTAGCATTTGATTTAATACAGTATTTCTCCTATTCAAAGCACTTGCTGGATTTCTGTTTGGATTAAATTTGGTAATTCCTTTTAACATTCCAACCAATAAAGCAGCTTCTGGCGCATTTAAATCTTTTGGCGATTTTCCAAAAAATACTTTTGCTGCACTTCTAATTCCAAAAGCATTTCCACCAAATTCCACGGTGTTAAAATACATGGTTAAAATTTCTTGTTTCGTATATCTTTTTTCAATTTGAATAGCTGTAATCCACTCTTGTAATTTAGTGATTACTTTTTCATGAAAATGTTTGAAACGTTTGCGTTGAAATAAATTTTTTGCCAGCTGTTGAGTAATGGTACTTCCACCTTGTTTTTTTCCCATTAAATTATAAATAATGATGGTAAATAATCGGTTGTTATCAACGCCACTGTGGTCATAAAAACGAATGTCTTCTGTTGCTATCAGTGCGTTTAACAATTGTGGACTCAATTCTTCAAAGTTGGCATTGCTTCTGTTCTGCAAAAAATATTTACCCAATAAAACACCATCGCTGGTATATACTTCACTTGCTAATAATGTAGTAGGATTTTCCAGTTCTTCTAAAGGTGGAAGTTTGTATGTTTTAGGAACCCAATCGTTCCATAAAAAAGTAATGATTAATGCAAAAACTGCAATACCGCTAAAGGCAGAAATCCAAAGCCATTTCATATACTTATTGTATTTTTTATCAAAAATTGTTTGAAGAAAACTCATTGTGTTGATTTTGCTAATAGTTTTTTATAATATAAAGAATATTTTTCCATTTGTTTGTCTTTCATAATGGCTTTGTAATTATTGGCAGAAATCACAAAATCGATATAATCTTCTGTAACTTTCAGTTTGCTTTTTATTACATTATTTGAAATAATTCCTTTGTAGTAATCTTCCGCTTTTTTCATGTTCGAAAATTCTCTTACTAACAAATATTGGTATCCTTCATTACCCATTAATGCATTTACTCTTAAGTTATCAAGGGAGGCGAAGGCATCATTATAAGTATATGTTTTTTCAACGTAATCTGTAAAATTTGCTTTGTCATTTTTAATAGCCATTATATAATAATGAGGCGCTTCTGGCTCCATGTCAAATGCCGTCATGTTAGAATCTTTCCCAACTGTTTCTATTCGCTTTACCGTTTTATTTAATAAATCTAATATTTCTTGCGCTTGAGCTGCAACATCTGTTTTGGGGAATTCCTTGGTTACTGAAGTCAATGCTGATTTAAAATTTTCTAAGTTTTCAGTTTTACCAATTGCTAATGCATTGATGTATTCAAATTTTGGTCTAAAATTATTACCAGGATATTTTTTATCTGCCAAGTTTTTTAATGATTTTACTTCATTAAATCTTTCCCCTTTATATGCTTCAAAAGTACTGTCGTAAAGCTTTACTAATTCTTTGTTTTGATCAGTAGATTTAGTGTTTAATGGCTTACCTAATAGCAAAAGACTATAAGGATTTTCAGGATAAATGAGCAGCAAATCATCTTTATATTTACTTGCATTTTTCTTTTCTTTTAATTCATCGTGGCTTTTATGCAAGTAATACCAAGCTTCTGGTTCGTATTCGTTTTTAGGAAACCTGCTTTCAAGAATATTTAAATAATTTATAGACTCTTTGTAATTTTTTATTTTAGTGTAATAAATGTTCCCTAAATTATGCAAAGCTTCCATCATACTTAGGTTTGAATTTTCCATGGCAGCATTGGTAAATGGAACATTTTTTATCCAACTATCTTTAACCTTATCTCCTAAAACCAAGTCGTTTTTTTCTTCAGCAATGCTGTCTGAATTTTCTTCACTTTCATCTAAATCTTTTTTTACTGTATTCGTTTTATCAGCATTAGTTTTATCAGTTCCTTCATCGCTATCCGATGAATTATCAGTTTGTTTATTACTTTTTTCTTTAGTTGATAATCGCCAAAAATCTTCGTTTATTCTATTTCCCCATTTCTTTGAATTTAAAAACTCTGCCAATCCACTTGCCACCAAATTAGTATTGTAAAAATACCATTGAGCACCACCTGGCGAGTTATCAAAAGCTTGTGGAGCAATATTAGCAGCACTTTTCCCAGCTTGATTAGCTGCATTACTAATTTCTATTTGTTTAATTCTTTTGGCTTCTCTATCAGCTAAGTCTTTCTTTCTTTTGTCTGCAGCAATCCATTCATTTACTTTTTTGGTTAATTCTACTTTGCTTAATTTACTTAATTCTTGTAAACTATCTTCTGCTTCATAAACTTCTAAATTATTGATTAAATCACTTAAAACATTTTTAGTAGAAAGAATTGTGTTGTAAAGTTTGTCGGATTTGTCGTATAAATTAGCCGTTGAATCATAATAAGCACGTGCATTTTTATAATCTTTTATTTCAAAATATATTTTTGCTAATTCAAAACAAGTTTTTGGCTTTTGAATTGGCATTGTTTTAGCATTATCGTTCGATTTTTTATATGCAGCAATTGCAGCAACATTATTTTTTTGACTTTGTTCTAATTTACCAATCTCAAAATATATTTTACTCAAATAATCAATGTTTTTATCATCGTTAGCCATTTTTTTCAGGCTACGTCTTACTTTATTAACCGATTTTTTATCATTTACATCATACAGTTTTGTAATATTTATATTGGCGTTAAATCCAAAATCGTAACTTGGAACTAAATTTATTACTTTATTAAAATTTAAAAGTGCATTTTTATTATCATTTGCTTGCATATAAAGCTGACCAAGAATATATCTATATCTTATTTTTTCTTCTTTATTTAAACTGCCTTCTTTGATTACTTTGTTTAAGTTTTCAATTGCAGATTGGTATTTTTCTAACTTAATATTTACATAAGCAGCAGTTAAATATATTTCAGTAATGTCTTTTTTAAGCAAAATTTTGCTCGATAATAGTAAACCAATTACAGCTTCCGCTTCTTGTGGTTTTCCCAATCCCATATAACATTTTGCAATCCAAGCAGTACTTATGTCTTTATATTCAACAGGATATTTGCTAATCATGTATTGCATTGCCTCTTGGCAAGCGTAATAATCTCTTTTAAAATAATGGGTTTTCGCTATTGCAAACCATGCTTCATCAGTGTATGAGCCTACTTTATGTAACTGAATAGTTCCTGAAAACTTTTTCATGGCATCGTCTAAAACATTGGTTACACCTTTGGCTGAAGCTTCATTTCCGTATGGAAAAACTTCCAATATTTTATTAAAATTATTCACATGACCCGCTTTTAAAGTGGTAATTGCATCGTTTAACTTTATTTCGCCATTAAAGTAAATATTGTAATGCCCAACAAGGCTGTGCCATTTTTTATTCAACCATTTTTCTTTATTTGGGTTGCACGACCACATCATTACTATACCTATCAATAAGATAGTTACAGTTTTAGAAAAATTATTATATTTTTTATATTTCAAAAGCAATCTATTTTTATATTTTTGGAGAAAATAAAAGTCAGCAATTTTAAGCATATTCAGTTAAATTGGAATCAAAAAGAAAAAAGATTTTACGAAAGTTACAATTACCACTGCGTTTAGTTATTATAAATGACGAAACGTTTGAAGAGAAATTTTCGTTTAAACTAACGCCCATGAACGTTTTTGTGGGGTTAAGTTCGTTTGTTGTTTTGTTTGGATTAGGAATAATTTTATTGGTTTATTCTACTCCTTTCCGTGAATTATTGCCTGGTTATGGCGATGCTGATACCAAAAGAAACCTGCAAGAATTAATGTATAAAACTGATTCCATTGAAAAAACGCTGTTGGACAATGAGCAATTTTTAAACAATAAAATAAATATTTTAAATGGTGGAAGTGGGTTAAGCGATTCAATAAAATAAAAAACTAAGCCTCTTTTATTCTTTTTTCTATTCCACTTGTCGAAAACCCTGGTAAATAATCAATTGTTTTAACTTGTCCGCCTTTGGCAATAACAATGTCGTATCCAACTATATTTTCTGGTTTATAATCACTTCCTTTTACCAAAACATCTGGCTGAACCAATTTAATTAATTCGTAAGGAGTTTCTTCATCAAATAAAACCACTGCATTTACACATTGCAAAGCAGCAATAATTGTTAAGCGCGATTGTTCGTCTTGAATAGGTCGGTGTGGACCTTTTAGCTTGCTTACCGAAGCATCGGTATTCAAACCCATCACCAACACATCTCCTAAGTCGGCTGCACGGTTTAAATAATCAATATGGCCTTTGTGAACCAAATCGAAACAACCATTGCTAAAAACAATTTTATTGCCTTGCTTTTGCCATTCGGCAACTTGAGATTTTAAAGTTTCCCAAGTATGAATTTTGCTGTTTAAAAGTTCAATGTGAGTCATATTTTATTTATAATTAATAATATATTATTTAGAATATTACTTTGCCTATTGATTAATTAACCAACTAATTGTTTCTTCGGCATCTGCAATTGACCAAGAATGTGGGTTTTTTCGCCCAGATAATTTGCGATAACCTTTGTTGTTAGTTAAAACAAGTTTTGCATTTTTATTACCCATTAACCTAAGAGCGTTAATAAGCATCGAAGCATCAAGTGTGTTCAAATCATACATACTTCTATTTCTTTCTTCCATTTGCCACATAATATCTGGTTCGGAAATAAGCAAAATTGGACAGTCTTTTAAAGTCTGAATGTTAGTTTGATTGGTATCTGAAAACGAATAAGGTGAAATAATATGAAAAGGTGTTTTATCAATGTAAGGTGTACTTTGAAATTCGTATTGTAATCGTTTAATAAAATAATCAGCTTCCATTTTTGCAATGTTAACCGTGCTGTACTTTGTGGCATACTCCAAACTATAATACATTTTTTCAAAATCAATTGGTGCATCAATTGCAAAAATTGCTTTTGGTTTAATTAAAGTTTTAGCACCATAAGCCCTTTCAGCATATTTTATAACACCAGAACCACCTAGAGAAAATCCACCTAAATAAAGTGGTTTATTGGTTAAACTATATTTTTTTTGAATGGTTGGAATTAATCCATCTAAGTTTAATTGCGATAAGGAATCAATAAAGAAAGTTTGTGTACCATATTGTAAGGAAGCAAAAACTGTTACTAATCCATTTTTAGCTGCTACAGTTTGGATAGTAGTTTCCTTGGCTGCATTTTGCGGTGTTTCGCCAAAACTGGTTAAAAGTAATAATAGACCAGTTGGTGTAATTGATGGTTTGTAAGCTATGTAGTAATTTGTATTTGTATCTTTTGGATTGCTATAAACAATCTCTGATTGCTGTGCAAATAGATGGGGTATTAAAAAAAATGCACTCATTAAAACTGCAACTCTTTTCATAATTTGAAGATTTCTATTTTAAATTTATTTTTATTTAAGCTAAACAAGCCACATTCAACATTCATAATTCATAATTTAGGCTTACTTCTTTTTCAAAAATAAAATCAAACTACTGATTAAACCTAAAATAATTATAAAAATCATTTGAGCACCATGAACCATGGTGGCATATGCTACACCATCAACTGTGGCTACACCAAATAATAATAAACTTTGAGATATAAAATAATGATAGGTTCCTGCACCAGCACCTGGAGCGGGCAATGCCACGCCAATAGTTCCAATGGCAAAAACAGTTAAACAAGCTGTAAAACTAATATGCTCGGTGCTAGGCAATGCAAAAAAGCAGAAATACATCATTAATATATAACAAGCCCAAATGCTTACTGATAAAAATAAAAATAAAAATGGTTTTTTCACATTTTTAATGCTCAATAAACCATCCATGAATCCTTTTAATATGCCACTTATTTTATCAAATATTGGCAATGCTTTTATTTTATTGCGAAGCGAAATAAGTATTATAAAAAATAAAACAAAAACTGATAAAATTATCCATTTTATTGGTAATCCCGTATTTTCTTGTGGCTGGTTATTTGCTAATGATTTTTGAATAAAATCCCAAATTAATTGGAACTGAATTAAAAATACCAATCCTAAGAGTAAGAACATAATAATTAAATCGAACAAGCGTTCGGTAACTACACTTCCCAAGGATTTTTCCATGGGTAAATTATCAGATTTGGAAAGGCTTGCACAACGAGCCACTTCGCCCGCACGAGGAATAAAATAATTCATCATGTAACCAATAATTACTGCATAAAAACTATTGCTGGTTTTTATTGTGTAACCCATTGCATCATACATCAATATGGCTCTGTATGCGCGTAACCAATGACTAAATAAGGATACGAACATGGCTATTAACAACCAAAATGGATTGGCAGATTTTATTCTAATCCAAAGTTCTGTCCAATCTTGATCTTTAAAAACATAATACATAAATCCACCACCAATAATAATGATGATAAAATATTGGATTACTTTTTTAAGAAATGGGCTCAATTAATTTAATTTATTATTATGGTCGGTGTAAATGGCAATTGGCTGATATTTTTTGGCTTCCTCAAAATCCATGATGCAATAAGAAATAATAATTACAGGATCGCCAACAGCTGCTTTGCGCGCAGCAGGACCATTTAAGCAAATCATTCCTGAACCACGTTCACCTTTAATAATGTATGTTTCAAGGCGTTCGCCATTATTTACATTTACTACTTGAACTTTTTCGTTCTCTATCATGTTAGCGGCATCCATCAAATCTTCATCAATAGAAATGCTGCCAACATAGTGTAACTCGGTTTGCGTAATTTTTACGCGATGTATTTTTGACTTTAATAACTGTATTTGCATAACAATAAAACGGGTGCGAAACTAAATGAATTTAATGGATATGCCAAAAAAGAAGGAATTTAGCTTATCCTAAAATGGCTCTGTTTAAAAAATCGTTCAATGGTTTCATGGCTTTAAATGCACTTAAGCAATGTTTTAGCAATTCTTTTTCTGTTAAATTTTTATCGTCTATTTTTAAAAAAGCTAAAAAACCTTTGTGTTTAATGTATTCTATTGCAGGATTTTCGGCATCATAACCTTTTGGCGGCCTTTGCAATTTATCACCAGTTAATGTTCCAAAGTGTTTTACAAATTCTTTGTGTTCAATAATGCTTTTAAATTCATCGAAATTATAATCAATTTCTTGGCGAATGGCTGCTAATTTATCGGGCATGGGTTGGTAAGATCCTCCAGCAATAAAACTTTCGCCAGGTTGCAAATGAATATAATAACCACAGAAATCAGTGTTTTTTCCACCTTTGCTTAAACTAATTCCAAAATTGTTTTTATATGGCGCTTTGTTTTTCGAAAAACGAACATCTCTATTGATTCTGAAAATACATTTTTTAGGATCTAATTCCAATACATCGTCATCAAAGTCGGCAGTTTGTTTAATGATATTTGCTGCTAATTGAATCCAATCGGCACGTAATTGGTCGTATTGTATTCTGTTTAAATCAAACCAATCTTTGTGATTATTTTCTTGTAAATTGGTTAAAAATTGAATCAATGATTGTATTTCCATAAATTTATTTTAAACAACAATAATAGTAACATTCAGTTTTTTTCAAGGGAAACAATTGATGATTTTTTTCTGTTCAAATATTTTTTGTACATCAACAAACTAATAAAATAGATAATCAAAGCCATTGGAATACAAGTAAATAACCAGCCGAAAATGGCCAATATTTGTGAGTTAACTAAGCTAATTATTTTTTTTAAAAATTCATTGCTTGCAAATGCTTCAATATTTATTTTAATAATGGCATTATTAAACCATTCAATACTAAAATATTTTCCCATTTTATAAAATGGAACCAACATCACTAATTGTAAAGGCGAAACCACCCAATTTACCAATTGAATGACCACCATGTTTAACCTAAAAATAAAAGCAAAAATAAAACATAAAATAGAAGTTAAACCTATAAAAGGAAACAATCCCAATGTAATTCCAAAACTTAAAATGAGTGCTAATTGCACAGGACTTAAGCCATATGTGAATATTAAAATGAGTTTGGTTTTAAACAGTTGAAATATTTTTTGCATTTAGCTAAATTAAGGTTCAAATGTAATATCAATTTATGTTCTAAAATGTAAATTGTTTATTTTTTTATAGTTGAAAATATCGTTAGATTTGAAATTCCAAATTGATTTGAAAAATGACACAAATAGTTTTAAACATTGAAGACGATAAATTGAAAACATTTATTGATTTTATAAAAACACTTGATTATGTATCATTGGATTCAATTATTCCTCAAAACCAAATAGATGAAGTAAATTTTCGAATGCAAATGGTGAATGATGGAGAAATGTCTATTCGCCCTTGGGATGAAGCTAAAGTTGATGTTTTCAAAAAATGATTTATCAAATTTATATTTCTGAAGCGGCAGAATTTGATATTAAGGAAAGTTACTTTTGGTACGAAAATCAACAACCAAAACTTGGTGAATTTTTTAAAATACAAGTGATGCAATTAGTGGAAACTATAAAATTAAATCCATTGCTTTTTCAAATTAAATACACAATTGTTAGAGTAGCATTTTTACACAAATTCCCTTTTGGAATTCACTATGTCATTAAAGGTGAAAGTATCATTATTTTAGCTGTTTTTCATACAAGCCTTGACCCCTCAAAATGGCTTAAAAGATAATTTCTCAAAAAAAATATTGTAGTCAAACTTTAAAGCATTTATTTTACCGCATGAATGAATTAGAAGCTAAAATTATGATTGACGAATTATGCAATCAAATTGAGAAGCATAATTATAATTATTATACCCTTTCAAATGCCACCATTAGCGACTTAGCATTTGATGAATTATTGAATCAGTTAATCACATTAGAAAATCAATTTCCACATTTACAAAACCCTAATTCGCCTACTTTAAAAGTGGGTGGGAGCATTACCAAAGATTTTACCACAGTAAAGCATAAATACCCAATGCTTAGTTTGGGAAATACCTATAACGAAGAAGATTTACGTGATTTTGATGACAGAATAAAAAAATCGATTGGCGAAGATTTTGAATACGTATGCGAACTAAAATTTGATGGATTAGCCATTAGTTTAAGTTATGAAAATGGTGTTTTGGTTCGTGCTGTTACCCGTGGCGATGGCACACAAGGCGATGATGTAACCAATAATGTAAAAACAATTCAATCAATTCCTCATCAGTTAAAAGGCAATAATTACCCTGCAAGTTTTGAAATTCGTGGGGAGGTATTTATGCATAAAAAAACTTTTGAAAAACTAAATGCTGAATACCGCAAAGAGTTAGAGGATAAAGAAATTTATACTGAAACTCAAATACTAGAAAAGTTATACAAAAACCCAAGAAATTTTGCCAGCGGCACCTTAAAAATGCAAGATAGTAGCGAAGTGGCCAAACGTCCGTTGGATGCTTTTCTGTACTTTTTAAATGCTGAAAATAATGTCAGTGAAACACATTTTGAAAGTTTAAAATTGGCTGCCAGTTGGGGATTTCAGGTGAGCGACCATTATAAATTATGTAAAAATATAGATGCTGTTATTGATTTTATAAAATATTATGAAAGCAACAGACACGATTTAAGTTACGAAATAGATGGTATAGTTTTAAAGGTAAATAACTATTTGCAACAAGAAGATTTAGGCTTTACCGCCAAGAATCCACGTTGGGCAATTTCATATAAATACAAAGCTGCAACTGCTATAACTGTTTTAGAAAAAGTAACTTACCAAGTGGGGCGAACGGGAGCCATTACGCCCGTGGCAAATTTAAAACCTGTTCAATTAGCGGGAACAACTGTTAAACGTGCAAGTTTGTATAATGCCGATGAAATAGAAAGGTTAGATTTACACGAAAATGATACTGTTTTTGTAGAAAAAGGTGGGGAAATAATTCCGAAAATAGTTGGTGTAGATGTGGAAAATAGGAATCCAAATGCAATAAAAATTGTGTATCAAAGCATTTGCCCTGAATGTAAAACTGAATTGGTAAGAAAAGAAGGAGAAGTCATTCACTATTGCCCAAATATAAATCATTGTCCACCACAAATAATTGGAGCAATAGAACATTTTGTGAGTCGAAGAGCAATGAATATAGATAGTTTGGGAGGAGAAACAGTGGCGGCTTTTTATAAGTTAGGTTTAATAAAAACTTATGCAAATTTGTATGATTTGAAATATGATCAAATTTTGAATTTAATTATTGAAACCAATGAAGAAATTGATGATAGTAAAAGCAAAAAAAGATCAATTAAAGAAAAATCTGCTCAAAATATAATTGAAGGAATTCAGGCATCTAAAGCAATTCCATTTGAAAGGGTTTTATTTGCATTAGGTATAAGAATGATTGGTGAAACTGTTGCAAAAAAATTAGCAAAACATTTCCAAAATATAGATAATATTATTGCTGCAAGCAAAGAACAAATAGGTGAAATATATGAAATAGGTGATAAAATTGCAGAGCAATTAACACTGTTTTTTAGTGATATGGAAAATGTGAAAATGATAGAAATGCTCAAAAAGCATGGTTTAAAATTAGCCATTGAAGAAGAAGAAGGTTTGGAAAGAAGCAATAAATTAGAAGGAAAAACGTTTTTAGTGAGTGGCACTTTTCAAATGAGCAGAGATGACTTGAAAAAAATGATTGAGGTTAATGGTGGTAGAAATATTGCTGGAGTTTCAAAAAATTTAAACTACTTAATAGCTGGTGATAAAATGGGACCTGAAAAACTAAAAAAAGCAAGCGATTTAAATATTAATATAATAAATGAACAAGATTTTTTAAGCATGATTAAATAATAAAATTACATTAAATAATGAAAATTCTATTTTTAACACTATTAATTTTTAAAACAATTTTAGTTTTTTGTCAGTATGATAACATGATAATTAAATTAAATACTTGGGGTAAAGACGATAGGTTTCATAAATATGAAAATACTTTGGCTTTGTTCAAAGTGCATGGCGATACCATTCAAAGTATGGATTTTGAGGATTTAAAACCTGCAATTCCTATCATGATTAAAAAACCAATTGGTTATAAAAATTATGCCTATGGATATTTGTTTTTTGCAGGTTCAAATAATAGCAAAAACGAAGGTTTTGTTACTGTTTTAGTGGGTGATTACAATGCTCAAAATCCTACAATATGGGTTGATAACAACCAAAATTTTGACTTTACAGACGATCAAAAACAATTACTTCCTTATTATTATCAAAAAGGAATTGAGATTGAATTAGATAATTCAACAATTACTGGAGGAAAAAACAGAATTTTATTGACCAGAACCATGCTTTTTGGGAAACTAGAATTAAGGAAACAAAAAGACGATTATTATAAATATTATTACAAAGACAGGACGTTTATAGGACTTGACTTAACATACAGGGAGCAAAGGTATTTGGCTAAAAGTGGAATTGTAAAATTAGATGACGACAGCTTTAGAATTGCGCTTCACGATGGTAATTATAATGGAAAATTTAATGACAATGATACCGATAGAATTGTTATTATTAATTATAATGACTCTATTTTTGATACTACTAACGATTTGTTTGCAAGCAAAATTAGTAAAGATAAAAAGAACAACTATTTTGAAAAAAATGGAAAAATTTTTGAAGTGCTAACAGTTGATCCCGCAGGAGATTTTATAGTAATTAAACAATCAAACAGTGATTTATTATTTGGTAAAATTGCAGTAGGGAAGAAAATACCCAAAGTGAGTATTACAACTCATAAAGGCGAAAAAAAGAACTTAAAAAAATTAAATCGTCATCAGGTTTTTATGTACTTTACTTCACTTACATCTAAAAACTTTGAAAAAGATACAGCTATTTTAAGAAAAATAGCGGCTATTGATTCCTGTAATATAAGGGTTATTATGTTTTTATATACCAATAAAACATATACTGTTAGGATTTTTGGTAGCCAATCAAAGGCTAATTATACTATAGCATTAGGGCATAAATTAATTAATAAGAAATTAGGAATTAGAGGTTTACCTCAAACTTTATTAATAGGAAAAAGAAGAAAAGTTATTAAATATGGTCTGTCTCCTGAAGAATACTTAAATCAACTTCAAAAGTTAAATTAATTTTAAAACCATAAAATAATCTGATTTTAATATTTAATTAATTATTTTAGCCTAAATAGCATGAAATTTAAATAGATTATGAAAGTATTAGTAATAGAAGATGAACCAAAGGTTGCCGCATTTTTAAAGCAAGGATTAGAAGAGCAAGCTTTTGATGTTACAGTGGCCTACGATGGTTTTTTTGGAAAAAAAATGGCGATAGATAATTACTATGATGTAATTATACTTGATTTATTAATTCCTTATATTAACGGAATAGACTTGTGCAAACAATTAAGAGAGGAAGGCTTAAAAGCACCAATTTTGGTATTATCTGCATTAGGAAGTACCGATGATAAAGTATTAGGATTAGAAGCGGGCGCAGACGATTACTTGATTAAGCCATTTGAATTTAGAGAATTAATTGCTCGTTTACGTGCATTATGCAATCGTTACACCGATAACTTGCAAGATCAAAAAGTACTTAAGTTAGCAGACTTAGAACTTGATTTATACAAAAAAGTAGTGCGTAGAGGTGGTAAAAGCATTGATTTAACAGCAAAAGAGTTTAGCTTATTAGAGTATTTATTACGAAATAAAAACAGGGTTATCTCTCGTGTAGAAATTTCGGAAAAAGTATGGGAAGTAAGCTTTGATACTGGAACAAATATTATAGATGTATACATTAATTTCTTACGTAAAAAAGTAGATAGAAACTTTGGTATAAAATTAATTTATACCATGGTTGGTATGGGTTATATTATGAAAGAACCTGATTAATTAAATTTATTTAAAAAGAAAAATAAAAAAAGCTGCTTTATTAAGGTGGCTTTTTTTATTTTTACAAAAATTTACACGCGCAAATAAATGAATTTTAAAAATAAACTTGCTTTAAAGTTAACAGTAATTGTTGGTTTACTTTTAATTATATTATCAATAGATTTATACACTTTATCAAAATCATATTTTTATAATAAATATGAAAAAACATTAAAAAACTCAAGTATCAATTTTGTTGATATTTTATTAGATTCCGATCAATTGGATGAAAAATTAATTGAAAGTAAGAAAAAAATATTTGCCATTTATAATCCTAAAATTTTAGTGTTAAATAAATCGAATGAAACACTATTTGAAGATAATACAATAACAAATGAGATAAAAAATAAATTGTTAAATGAAATTTCAAACAAGGAGACAAGCTCAATATTAAAAGGAGATACGCTGTATTTAGCCTATAATTATGTATTTAAAAATAAATCATATAAAATAATTACTTCAAACATTCATATAAACAGCACGTTAAATTTTGAAATTATAAAAACAGGTTTATTAATATTTGTAATAACTTGTATGGCTTTTACCTATTTTATGGGATTATATTTTGCAAAACAAACATTATTGCCAATAAAAAATATAATTGAACAAGTTGAAAAATTTAATGAAGTAAATTTAAATGAACGTTTAAAAATAAGGAATGAAAAAGATGAAATTTCACTATTGGCAACTACATTTAATCAATTACTAGATAGATTAGAGAATTCTTTTATACTTCAGAAATCTTTTGTTTCTAATGCCTCACATGAATTTAGAACTCCATTAACAGTAATGAAAGGACAAATAGAAGTTTTGCTTTTACAGCCAAGGTCAAACGAAATTTATTTGAATACCTATATTTCATTATTGGAAGACATTAATAATCAAATAAACTTAATAAATGGTTTAGGTGATTTGGCAAATGCCAATGCAATGTTCCCGAATGTAGTAAATTCAAAAATACCAATTATAGACCTATTAGACGACTGTTCAAGTGAATTAAATAAAAACAAAAAGTATAAAGTTATTTTAACAATTGAAGAATTACATGACGATGAAAATACCATGTATTTGAATGGAAACTATGCATTGCTTAAATCTGCATTTATAAATGTAATGGATAATGCATGTAAATTTAGCAATACCCTTTCATGCCAAGTAAACTTAATTTGCAATTCGGATTTTATGACAATTACCGTGGTAGATCAGGGTTTGGGTATTAACAAAATAGATTTAGTCAATATTTTCGAATCATTTTACCGTTCAAATAACACACGCCATATTCAAGGACATGGAATTGGATTAAGCCTAGTAAAAAAAATAGTAGAGTATTATAATGGGAAAATTACAGTAACATCAGAAATTGGGAAAGGAACTAAAATGAGTATTTATTTACCAAATGTAAATGCACAAAATGAAAGACAAATTTAATTGTCGTATTTTTCTAAATGCTTAACAAATACTGTAAAATCTTTATGGTATTCGGCAGTAATTAAATAAGGTTTGTTAAATGCAGTAAAACTTAGTTGATATGCGTGAAGCACTACACGTTTAATTATGGGTTCTTCATTTTCCCATTTTCCTTCTTTAAATTTTGGTTTAAATTGAGAAAGAAAAACTTTTTTACCTCCATAACTTTCATCAGAAACAATAGGAAAATTTTGAGATGCTAAATGAATTCTAATTTGATGTAACCTACCTGTTACAGGCTTACAAGCTAATAAAGTAAAATGCTTGTATAATTTCAAAGTTGAAATGATAGTTTTAGAGGGTTTACCTTCCTTTTTATCAACAAACGCAAGTCCTTTTTTAGTTTGACTTAAAGGCAAAATTATTTCTTGATTGCTTACCATTAATTGTCCAGCAACTATGGCATGATATGTTTTTTCAACTTCACGCTTTTCAAATTTAATGGCCATTTCACGGTATGCTTCATCCGATTTGGCAATCAATAAAATGCCACTTGTTTCTTTATCTAATCGATGGCATAGTCTTAATTCCTCATTATATTTTTTAGCCAACTTAATAATACTCAAATTATCATCGTGTCTATCGTCAAGACTTGAGTAAAAAGCAGGTTTGTTTATAAATACAAAATGTTCGTCTTCGTATATAATAATTTCTTTTAAACTGTGTAGGTGTTTCATAAATAGGGATGCAATATTAAGCTTTTGAATGTGTTTAGTAACATTTTACTTTAAACCAATGTGTTGATTTGCGAAAAAATACTATAATTGCATAAAAACATCATGATGATAAAAAAATTTTATATTCTCACATTAAGCATTTTAATTGGGTTAAATACATTTGCACAGCAAAAAAGAAGCAGACATTTACCAGCTGCAAAAACAAAAGCAGAATATCAATTAATGATAGAAAATGCTAAAAAAGAACCTATATTTTTAGGAAAAGGCGCTACACTTCCATCCAATATGAGAATGCCTGGGGAATTTGAAGAAAGTAAAGCAGTTTGTATTAGTTGGGCATATGATTATGATGAATTTTATAATATTTTAGGCGTTGATACATATACCACTTATGGGTGGATTTCGGCACAATTAGCGCATTATATTTCTGAAGAATGTGAAGTTTGGATAAGAACTTGGGAGCAAAGCGATAGTATAAAAATATTAACTTTTATGGAAAGCTTAGGTTGGCCATTAAAGAATTATAAATTTTTTCCTAAACAAGGTGATGACTTTTGGATGCGTGATTATGGTCCAATGTCGTTTTATTATGGTACAAAAGATAGCGTAGGATTTGCCGATATGAAATACTATGATGGGCGAGATTTAGACAATGTATTCCCAGCATATTTGGCTAGTAAAATGGGTTATAATAATTATGTTAGTACATTAAATGCAGAAGGCGGAAATTTAATGACTGATGGTTATGGTAAAATGTTTTTTAGCTCAGTAATTAGAACAGAAAACCAAGCCATACATAGTTGGACAGCAGCTACTACTTTTAATACCATGAAATCAATTTTTGGCACGCCAAGTTTACAAGAATTACCAACTTTAACCTGCGATGGTGGTACTGGTCATATTGATTTATTTACGCGATTTATAGATGAGGAAACATTAATGGTTTCAAAATTACCAGCCGAAGTTACCGCATCTGATAAGCAAAAAATAGAAGACAGTTACCAAATAATGACTGGGTTAACTTCAACTTATAATCGCCCATATACCATATACAGAATTCCTCACCCTACAGGCGATGACGGAAAGCACGACAGTGTAACTTGTGAGCAATTAAATAACGATGCACGTAATTTTATCAATGGACTTTCGGTAAATAATTCATTTATTTTTCCTTCCTATTCCGATGAATTTGATGGCAATCAAAAACAAACTGATTCAATTGTTGAATTATATAAAAGCTTAATGCCTGGCTATAAAATTATTCCTATTGATTGTAGAGAAATGAGCCCAATGGGTGGGGCTATTCATTGCATAACAATGCAAATTCCTGCCGACAATCCTATTAGAATTTGGCATCCAAAAATTCAGGTAAATAAAGTATTTCAAAATAATTTTAAAATAATTGCGAAATGCGAAAACTACAGTGGAATAAAAACAGCAAATTGCATATACAGAAAAAATAATGAAGCTTGGCAAACGCTGAATTTAACTGACAGTGCTGGCTATCATATAGGAATATTAACTGTTAATGGATTAACAAGTACTGATTTTGTAGAATATTACATAGCCGCGGAATCAAATAATGGTAAAAAAGTAACTAAACCTACTACTGCAAATGCAGACGCACAAGGTTATTATCGCATTCAATTTGAAAACGGTACAAACTTAAACGAGGTATTAATTACTCCTAAAAATTATTTATTTGCAGCTTATCCAAATCCTGCTCATGCACAGTTACACATTCCATTTCAATTATTAGAAAAAGGAAATATTACCATTAAAATTACTGATATTACTGGTAAAGTATTAGTGGAACAAAGCACCAATGCCATTGCAGGGCAACAAGAAACCATATTTAATATTTCAGGATTTTCAAACGGATTGTATTTTTATACTTTAAGTTTAAACGGAGAAATTATAAATACCAGAAAGTTTTTAAAACAATAATTTATTTGAATTATTTAGATGTAATCAAAAGGCTGTCTCAAAAAAGACGGCCTTTTTTTATATCATTGTAAAAATTAATTCAATAAAAATTGCATTTTTGTTACCAATGAATTCAAAGAAATTTTCCTTATTAGTAGTTATTGTTTTTGTTTGCAATGCCTTAATAGCGCAGCATACCTATATTACGTTTAACCCCGCCATGAACCATATTATTGACAGGTTTGAAATAAAAAATAGTGTGTTAAACAATGAATATTTTCATACAAGTACTAAAAGCTATAGACGCCAATCGATTGCTGATTATGCTAACAATTTGTATAAAAACGATTCTAATTTGTCGAATCAAGATTTATTTAACTTAGAGTATTTGTTAACAGACAACTTTGAATGGGCAAAAAACAATTTGACATTATCGAAAAGGCCATTTTTAAAAGAGTTTTATAAGCAAAAAGCTGGATTACTTTCAGCTCAAGTTACCGATTTTAACTTGGTGGTAAATCCAGTGATGCTTTACCAAGTTAGCACCATTGACTTTAATGGAAATAATGTTTTAATAAATAATAGAGGCATAGAAATTAGGGGAAATATTACTGATAAAATTGGTTTTTATACGCAAGTAAGTGATGAAATTATGCGACCCTTACCAGTGGTTTTTCAAGAAGCACAAAGAACAAATGTTTACCAAGGAGTTGGATTCTATAAAAACCCTGATGGCAAGGAAGTTAATTATTTTTTATCGAGTGGTTATATCAGCGTTTCGGCTAATAAATACATGGACTTTCAGTTGGGCCATGGTCGTCAGTTTATTGGCGATGGTGCACGTTCATTCATTATTTCAAACAATGCAGTTGATAATTTTTACGCACGTTTAAATACTAGAATTTGGAAATTAAATTACACCAATATTTTTAGCGAATACCGCGATTATAATAATTCAAGTTATGGGGTTCAATCAACCCATTATTCAGCTACTCATCATCTTTCGGCTAATATTGGAAAAAAACTAAATATAGGAATATTTGAAACCATTATTTTTCAAAGAGACAGCGGACATGTAAGTACAGGTTTTGAAGTAAATTATTTGAATCCAATTATTTTTTATAAATCAATAGAAAACGGTTTAAATAGCACTGATAAAGCGGTGTTAGGTGCAAATTTTAAGTATAATTTTTTAAATCATTTTTCTGCCTATGGGCAATTGGTATTAAGCGAAATGGTGTTGAATGAAATTATTCATAACCGTGGTTGGTGGGGTAATAAATGGGCTTATCAGTTAGGTTTAAAATACATAGATGTATTTGGTATCAATAATTTGGATGCGCAAGTGGAATTAAATGTTTGCAGGCCTTTTATGTACACTTCCTATTCATCGTTACAAACATATACTAATTATAATCAGCCCATGGCTCATCCGTTGGGCGCTAATTTTTATGAAACCATTGGTGTATTGCGTTATCAACCTGCCAAACGTTTAAACATGCAATTAAAAGGGATTTATTATGCCATAGGTTACGATACTGCTGGTGGAAACGTGGGACAAAATATTCAATTAAGTTACCGAAGTAATTCTATAGGAATTTATGGAAATGAAATAACACAAGGTCAACTTACAAAAGTTCTTTTTATAGATTATATGGCAAGTTATATGCTTAAACATAACTTATTTATTGATTGCGGTTTTACTTACCGCAATTGTAAAAGTGCCATTAATGAATACAATGCAGAAAATTTATTTTTAAACTTAGGTGTAAGAGTAAATATGGCTAGAAGAGAATATGATAGGTAGGGTTTTTTAGTACTTAGTACTTAGTTAATAGGTTGATTGAGGTAGTAAGTAAAATAAGTTGATAGGCAATAAACTAAGTACTAAAAACTATAAACTACTATTCAAACCTTAGTGCTTCAATTGGATCTAATTTACTGGCTTTTTTAGCAGGATAATATCCTGAGGAAATACCAACTACAAAGCATAAAAACAAACCTAAACCAATCCATGCCCAAGGAATAATAAAGCCTCCGCCAATGAATGAGGTAACTATATTTCCTACTAAAATTCCTAAAATAATTCCACCAATTCCACCAAGCTGACAAATCACTAAAGCTTCAATTAAAAACTGCTTTTTGATATTGCTTTGCGTGGCACCTAATGATTTTCTAATACCAATTTCTCGGGTACGTTCAGTAACCGAAACCAACATAATATTCATTAATCCAATAGCAGCTCCTAGCAATGTAATAAAGCCAATAACTGTAGCAGCAATGGTTATAAAACTTAACTGACTGATAACTTGGTTAGCCACATTATCGGCTTTCATAATCTCAAAATTATTTGGTTCACTTACTTTTAAACCACGTACACGCCTAAAAACACTAATGGCTTCATCAACCGCCACATCTATATTGGAAACATTGGTAACAGCTACGGTAACCACTGCGCTCATGCTTTTTTCCGAAAATACTTGATAGGCATTATCAATTGGAACAATCACCATTCTGTCGCCACCAAATCCCATGGACGAACCTTTTTCTTTTAGCACACCTATTACTCTGTATTTAGCCGCGCCAACCGCAATTAATTCACCTAATGGCATTTTATTCTTAAACAATTTATATTTTATTTCACTTCCAATTACAGCCACGTTTGCTGCAGATGAAATGTCTTGTTTCGAAAAATTTCTTCCATAATTCAAATCGTAAGAAGCAACTTTCAAATAATTTTCATCGCTGCCCATTACCATAATATTTGGCTCTGTTTTAAAACTATTGAACTTGATGGTTGCAGTTCTACTTGCATTAATGGAAGTAGAAAAAATGCAAGGAAAATGGTATTGAGCTGCAAACTTTTCAGTTTGTTGTTGGGTAATATCAGTGAACTTTTTTTGTGGTTTTCCATTTACACCAAAGTGAACCATATTCCCTCGGTTTTTTATGTTAAAAGTATTAGCACCAATATTGTTAAAACTCTTGTTAATACTCACTTTCATACCATCAATAGCAGTTAAAATTCCAACCAAAGCCATAATACCAATGGATATAATTAAGGCCGTAATTACGGCCCTGGTTTTATTAGCACCAATGGAAGTAAAAGCTATTTTTATATTTTCAGTTAAAGTCATTTTTAGGAGCAACAATTTTTAAAAATTGCATTGCAAAATAAAGTTTCATATTCAATATGTTTAATTATTTATTTAAAGGGAAAAAGTAATAAGCTCCCAATGCATCGGGAGGCAACTAGCAATTAGCAATGGGCAATGGGATTCCGATGCATCGCATACGCGTTAACTTAAGGGTTTTAAAAATTAAAGTTCTAAAGGAACGACCCTACTGTAGCCACTAGTGAAACTGGTGGTATTAGAATAAAAAAAATAACAAAAACCCAAAAATATTTTTTACATTAATTATAATGGCTATTTTTGTTAAAATTAAAAGTTAAAATGAGACTAACTATAGATATTTCCGATGCAAATTCAATGAAGGCAACCCCCTTGATTGAATACTTAAAATCTTTAGATTTTGTTTCTATTATTTCCGAAAATGAATATGTTGTTCCTGATTGGCACCAACAAATAGTGGAGGAAAGGCTTGCAAATTCAAATAGTGCAGAACTATTAGATTGGAATGAGGTAAAAGACACCTTTATGCTAGATAACAATGAATAACTTAATTTATAGTATAAAGCTAGAACCTGAGGCCAAAATAGATATTCAAGATGCTATAGATTATTACAATTTTAAAGAAAAAGGGCTTGGTAAAAAATTTTATCAAACAGTAGTAAAATCATTTGATACATTAAGCCAAAATCCATTTTATCAAATCCGGTATAATAATATTCGTTGCTATTATTTAAAACCCTTTCCGTATTTAGTACATTACATTGTAAATGAACAAAACGTTCATATTCTGGGTGTTATTAACACCTCTAAAAATCCAAACAAATGGTATAAAAAATAAAACTAAATACCAAATACTATTTTGCTGTTTTCAGTAGTAATATCTGCAACATTTTTCAAACTTACATGCTTCAATTCTGCTAACTTTTTGGCAATATCAATTATATAAAAACTTTCATTTCTTTTACCTCTATATGGAACAGGCGCTAAATAGGGAGCATCAGTTTCAAGTACAATGTTTTGTAAATCTATATCCGCAATGGCTTCACTTAAACCAGCGTTTTTAAAAGTTATTACCCCTCCTATTCCTAAGTAAAATCCCATTTCTACAATTTGTTTGGCTTCCATGGCATTTCCACTAAAGCAATGAAAAATACCACGTAATTTTGGGTGTTTCATTTCTTGTAAAATGGTAATTACGTCAGGAGTTGCATTTCGTGCATGAATATTTATAGGTAAATCTTGCTGAATGGCCCACAAACATTGCTTTTTAAAAGCCATTATTTGTTGTTCTTTTAAATCAAGGCTCCAATAAAAGTCCAAACCAATTTCACCAACAGCATAAAACTTGCGTTTTTTAAACCATTTTTGAATTTGAAACAATTGTTCATCCACATTTTCACTTACAGAACAAGGATGTAAACCCATCATAGGAAAACAGTTTTCTGGAAATTGCCAAACTAAGTCCAACATAGGTTGAATGCTTTGTAAATCTATATTGGGAATAAACAGTCGACTCACCCCATTTTTAATGGCTTTTTCTATGAGTTGATTACTTTCATTTTCAAATTCTTTAGAATATAAATGCGTATGTGTATCGGTAAAAATCATGGTGAAATATTAAGTTGCAATAATAAGTGCTTATAAATAAAATAAATTGATAAAGTTCAATTGGTTTTATATTGTAAAATAAGTTGTAATATTGATATATGGAAATAGTAAAACGCGAATCAATTATTCAACAATTTGACAACATGGAAGAATTAAATAATGCTTCAAAAAATTTGTTGTTAAGTGCTAAAGAAGCTGCTAAAAACGCCTACGCTCCCTATTCTAAATTTAATGTAGGCTGCGCATTATTACTTGAAAACGGTGAAATAATTTTAGGAAATAACCAAGAAAACATTGCCTATCCATCGGGATTATGTGCAGAACGAACCGCTATATTTTATGCAGGGGCAAATTTTCCAACTATTCCCATAAAAATGATGGCTATTTCAGCTTTTGCAAAAAACTATGAGGTAAATCAACCGGTAACACCTTGTGGCGCTTGTTTACAAAGTATGAGTGAATTTGAATTGCGTTTTTCAAAACCAATTGAAATAATTTTACAAGGAAACAGTGGCCCTATATATGTTGCCGAAGGCACCAAAACCTTTTTACCCTTTCAGTTTTTTATAAAAGAATTAGGAGCTTAGTTTTTGCCAAAGATTCACAGATTTATTTGCGTATTCTGTTGCGAACTTTTATATTAATTATTTCTGTGTAATCTGTGAAATGTGTGGCTATATTCTATAACAAATCCAATTCCGATTTGAGTTTTTTGGGAAGCTTTGCAATTACTAAATTATAAGAATCGTTTACCATTTCTAAAATCAAACTATCACTTACATCTTCATTGAATTGAATTGTATTCCAATGGCTTTTATTCATGTGAAAAGCAGGAATTACAGCCATAAAATTTGCTCTATAATCAATGGCTTTTTCAGGATTACATTTCAAATTTACTTGATTAGGATTTGAAAGTGAAATGAGGGCAAAAACTTTTCCCATTACTTTAAAAACTAAGGTATCTGGCCCAAAAGGAAAGGTTTCTTCTACACCCTTTTTTGCCATGCAATGGTCAAGCAAGTGTTCAATATTCATTATTAGAGGTCAATAAATTTGTACCCAACAGTAAATTGAAGCATAGAAGCACGCGAACTAAAATCAATATTTTGAGTATTGTTTATATTATTTACTATAGTTGCAACATTTCCAATCGAATTGATACTAAAGTCATAACGAGCATCAAAACATAATTTCCATATTTCAACACCAACTCCTAACTGAGCACCAATTACAAAATCATTATAATTTCCCTTATCTAATGTATTTATATTACTAGCCGTTAAATCTTTATTTACCAAAAACTGAAAACTAGGACCAGCACTTACATTGATTATATTCAATATTTTTTTACCAAACATTACTGGAACATCTATATAATTAAGCATGGTTGCTGTATTTGCAGCACTTGTTGTTCCAGTGCTATTTACTGTAAAATTTAAATTTCTAAAACTTATTTCAGGCTGAATATAAAAGCCTATTAAACTAACACGAGCAAAACCACCTATTAAAAAACCATTTGATGAAGTTGGTATTTGAAAACTTTTATAATCTGCACCTATTATTTGGGTATTGGTTAAACC
>CANGGG010000038.1 GCA_947453415.1 Bacteroidota bacterium
AATAAAATAAAACAAATAAGGCAATGCTAAACCAATGGTATTAGGTACTCTTGTATTTGGAATAACTATTAATTGAACAAAAATACTAACGACACAAATAAACAAATTAAAAAAAGCCAATCCATTCATATGGATTTCAAAATGAAGTAGTAATTTAAAAAAATAGAAAATTATTGCTATTCCAAATATAAAATAAATTGGACTTAAAGGAGTTATTCCAGAAAGGTAAAGACCTGATGCTATTAACATCAGAAATGAAATTAAATAATCTAAACTAATTCTCATAAAACAGTTACAATAATAAACTTTTCCATGAATTTTTATTTTATTAATTATGAAATTATAAATCAATCTTAGTTTATAAAATTATATTTTTTTAATTTCATCCATACAAAAATTACAAGTAATTACTTTGCATTTTTTAGTTTTTTATAAAAGAAAATATTTAATTGCGCCAAATCAAATGAAGCTAAACCAAATAAAAACCATAGAATTACCCAAAATACTGGATGATAGAGGAAATCTTTCCTTTTTTGAAAGTAATAAGCATGTACCTTTTGAAATAAAAAGAGTGTATTGGATTTATGACGTTCCCGGTGGAGATAACAGAGGCGGTCATAGTTATTACCAAAATCAGGAATTGATTATTGCACTTTCAGGTAGTTTTGATGTGGTGCTAGACGATGGCTTTGAAACTAAAAAATACACATTAAACAGGTCGCATTTTGGATTATATGTACCCAATGGAATTTGGCGTCAATTAGAAAATTTTTCAACCAATTCATTGGCATTTATTGCAGCTTCGCATGAATATGATGAAAATGATTATTTGAGAAATTACGAAACTTTTAAAACATTTAAGGAGAGCTAAAGTATGTCTACCATTTTTGATTGTTCGGTATTACAATTATCCAAAATACATAACCGTGCTGGGAATATTACTGTGGTTGAAAACTTCATTCACGTTCCTTTTTCTATTCAAAGAATTTATTATTTATACGATATTCCAGGCGGAGAATCGCGCGGAGCTCACGGACATAAAGAGTTAGAACAATTAATAATAGCTGCAAGTGGTAGTTTTGATGTAACGCTTGATGATGGCATTAATAAAAAAACAGTTCAGTTAAGCAGACCTTATTATGGATTAAATATAAAACCTGGAATTTGGCGCGATTTATCTAATTTTTCATCTGGTGCTATTTGCCTCGTTTTGGCATCTTTGCCTTATGAAAACGAAGATTATATTAGAGATTACGAAGCGTTTATTCGTTTTAAAAAACAAAGTGCATTATTGAAATAAATTTATAAATTGCACCTTTTGTGACCTAATCATCTCAAACAATCAAATTTACCCCAAAAATGAACATTCCTTTTCTTGACTTAAAGAAAATAAATCTTACCTATCAACAAGCCTTTGAACAAGCCTTTACCCGTGTTTTAACATCGGGTTGGTTTATCATGGGTAATGAAGTAACAGCATTTGAAAAAGAATATGCTCACTATTGCGAATCCAAACATTGCATTGGCGTTGCCAATGGTTTAGATGCACTTATTTTAATTATTAGGGCCTATAAAGAATTGGGTGTTTTTAAAGATGGTGATGAAATTATAGTTCCTGCAAATACTTATATAGCTAGCATTTTGGCCATTTCTGCCAATAATTTAGTGCCAATTTTAGTAGAACCAAACGAATTAAGTTTCAATATCAATCCTGAATTGATTGAAAAACATATTTCAGCAAAAACAAAAGCCATTATTCCTGTTCATTTGTATGGTCAAATGGCAGCTATGAACCCAATCAATGCCATTGCCGAAAAATATCATTTAAAAGTAATTGAAGATGCAGCCCAATCGCATGGCGCCTTATATGAAAACAAAAAATCAGGATCAGTTGGACATGCAGCCGGACATAGTTTTTACCCTGGCAAAAACTTAGGTGCTTTAGGCGATGGCGGTGCAATTACAACCAATGACGATGAATTAGCGGAGGTAATAAGCGCGCTAAGAAATTATGGTTCACATAAAAAATATGAAAATATTTACAAAGGAACCAATAGCAGATTAGATGAATTACAAGCAGCTTTTTTACGCATCAAACTAGCTCAATTAGATGCTGACAATTTAAAAAGAAACCATGTTGCCAATACATATTTAGCTCACATCAAAAATCCGTTGGTTCAATTACCAAGTATAGATGCAAATAATAAACATGTTTGGCATTTATTTGTGGTACGAGTAATAGATAGAAGTGCTTTCCAATCATTTTTACTAGCTCATGGAATTCAAACAGTAATTCATTATCCAATTGCGCCAAACCATCAAATTGCTTACAAAGAATTAGCTTCTTTAAATTTACCAATTACCGAAAAAATTCATCAAGAAGTAATTAGTTTACCCATTAGTCAAGTAATGACTGAGGAGGAAGTAAATGAAGTAATTAGAGTAGTTAATTTATTTACAGTATAAACTTTTTGAAAAGATTTTTTAGAAAAATACGTTCATCGGAACTCATCAATGTTTCTGTTTTTACAGGAGCAGCTACTGTTGTAAAATTATTTACCGCATTTTTTACTGCAAAAATAATAGCCATTCATTTAGGACCAGAAGGTTTGGGATTATTAGGGCAATTAAGTAGTTTTATTTCCATTGCATTGGTGCTTTCTACAGGTGCAGTTACAAACGGAGTAATTAAGTATTTGGCAGAATATAAAAATGATGAGTTCAAGCAAAAAAAAATCATCAAAGCAGCTGTAGTAATTACTTTAATTTGTTCTACCCTTATTAGTTTAACAGTTATATTATTTGCATCATTTTGGGCTAAAATACTCTTTAAAGACCATGCGCAGAATTATTTATCCATTTTAATTATTTTTGGATTTACCATCTTTTTTTATGCCAGTTATTCTTTATTTATTGCCATTTTAAATGGATTAAAAGAATTTAGAAAATATAATTTTATTGGAATTTGGTCAAGTTTAATTGGACTTGCGTTTTCTATTATTTTAGTAATTTATGCGGGAGTTTATGGTGCGTTATTGGCTGCAATTACTTACCAATCGATTGTTTTTATTATCATCATTTTTTATAAAAGTAAAATAGAATTGGTAAAATGGAAACATATAAAAGACATCAATATTCAGCAAGCTGATTTTGTGAATTTATCAAAGTTTTCATTGATGGCCATAGTAAGTGCGGCAACTGTTCCGGTTTCACAAATTATTATTAGAAACTATTTATTAAACGAAATAGATGCGGAAACAGTGGGATATTATGAAGGAATCAATAGACTTTCCAATTTGTATTTAACAGTTATTACCACCACTTTATCTATTTATTATTTACCAAAATTATCGGAAATAACAGATAACCGCTTATTAAAAAGAGAGATTTTTAAAGGTTATAAAATTATTCTTCCAGCTACATTTATCATATTAGTTTTGGTTTTTTTATTCAAAAATTTGGTAATAAACATTGTGTTTAGTCAAAAATTTGAAATGATGGAGGTGTATTTTTTACCACAATTAATAGGCGATTTCTTTAAAATTGCAAGTTGGTTGCTTGCATTTCAAATGATTGCGAAAGCAATGACCAAAATATTTATCATTTCTGAAATATTTTTCTCAACTTTGTTAGTAATACTAACTATGAGTTTAATAAATTTGTACGGAGGAATTGGTTCAGTGTATGCATATGCCATAAACTATTTCCTGTATTTTATTTCGATGCTAATAATATTCAATAAGACAATATATGACAGAAAAAAATGAGAAAGCGCTTGTTAGTATAATTTGTATTTGTTGGAATCACGAAAATTACATTACACAATGTTTAAATTCTCTTTTAGAACAAACCTATCAGAACATTGAAATCATTTTTATAGATAACCTCTCTACCGATCATTCATTTGAAATAGCTAATCAATTACTTTCTGACTCTAAAATTCCATTTTCAATAGTTAAAAGAACTTCTAATTTTGGTATTTCTAGTAATATTAATTTTGCTGTTAATTTATGTAAAGGAAAATACATCATGTCAATGTCGACTGATGATTGGTTAACACCCGATAGCATTGCAAAAAAAGTAGCCTATTTAGAAGAAAATCCTCAGTTTGCAATGGTTTCGAGCAATGGATATATTTACAATCAAAATATCAATGAAACAGTTCCTTATATAGAAAATCGTGCTAAAACAGGTTATTTATTCCATGACTTATTAAAGGAGAATTTTATTTTTGCCATTGGAGTGTTAATCAAGCTTTCGGTAATAAAAGAAGTGGGACTTTATGATGAAGAATGTCCGATAGAAGATTGGAGCATGTGGATTAAAATATCGAAGGATCATGAAATTGGATTTATTCCCGATAAATTAGCTTATTACAGAAAACATGGTAATAATTTTTCCGGAAATTTTAAAAAGATGAAAGCTTCGGAATTAGTTTTATTGAACAATTATTTGGAGTATCCAGAGGCTGAGTTAGGCAAAAAAAATGCGAGAAAAAGATTTTATCGTTATACCATTTTAGGTTACCTATCAAAAATTCCATTTTACTATCCAGCAAAAAAAATATTTTGGAGTATACATGCCAAATTATCTTAATTTTATAAATGGATTCAACTATAAAAGTATCCTTATTAATACCCTGCTATAATGTGTCAGCATTTTTAGATGATGCCATTTATACCATTACCAATCAAAGCTATAAAAATTTAGAAATTGTTTTAATAAATGATGGTTCAACCGATGATACATTTGAAAAGTTAAAAAAAATAGCCAATGAAGATTCAAGGGTAGTTTTAGTCAATAATGAACAAAATATTGGTTTAATCAAATCGTTGAACAAAGGAATTAATTATTGCACTGGAACTTATATAGAGCGATTTGATGCAGATGATTTGATTGGCTTAGATAGAATAGAAAAACAAATAGCAATAGTCAAAAAAAATCCTACAATCGATTTAATTACTTCATATGCTAATTACATAACTCCTCATGGTAAGTTCCACAGTAAAGCAGCATCCTTTTACTGTAATTCGTTACATTCTGCGGCATTTTTGAGTTTATTTGAATGTCCATTATTACATGCGGGAATGCTTATCAAATCGAGTGTTTTAAAAGAATACATGTACGATGAAAATGAATTTGCCTCACATATTGAAGACTATGATTTATTTTCAAGATTAATCATTAACAAAATAAATTTATGGATAGATACTAGGGACAATCAAAGGTATATGTACCGAAGAAATCCAAACAGTGTATCGAGCAGGAATATTGATTTTCAAAGAGAAAATGCCATTCAAAAATCAAAAGACAATTTGAAAAGTATTTTAAAATACAGCATTGATGATATCATTTTACGTGCTATTATTTTAAAAACTGAAATTAATTGGACTCCAACATTACTAAGCAATGCTGTTAAAGAATTGGAAAATATAAAGTTGAATTATTTTGAAAAATACAATAAAAGTATTTCAAAAAAAGACAAGAAAATTATTACAGAATGGACTTATTTACGCTTATTGAAAATAATATCTACTGTTATTATAAAAGGAAACATTGCGAGTAAAATAAAAGCATTTCAAGTATTATTATTGAATTCGAAAATATTATTAAGTAATAAAGTAATGCAAAATATTTTCAATAGATTTGTATGGTTATTTAACCGAATTAGATACAATAATTAAATATAAAACATGCTAAAAGTAGCTATTTTATTACCATCATTAGCCCGAACGGGTCCCATTTTTGTGGCACACAAAATAGTAGAAAATTTAAAACATGAAGTAGATTTTACTGTTTTTTATTTAGATAAAATTGAACACCTGCCATTTGATTGTAAAACAGTAAAAATAAGTTTTTTTGAAAAAATAAATTTCAGAGAATTTGATGTGATACATTCACATATGATGAGACCTGATTTGTATTTAATTTATCATAAAGCAAGTTTATACACAAAAACTGTAACTACTTTTCATCAATATATATATCAAAATTTTAAATATACACACAACGCAGTCATTTCATTTATCATTAAAAAATTATGGCTATTTAGAATATCAAAAATAAACCAAATTGTTTGTTTGAGTAAAGGAATGAAGGAATATTATAACAAGAAAAAAATTCATCCCTTCATTTCCAATATTTATAATGGCGTAAATATTCCAACAATCAATAATGAAATAGATAGAGATGATTTACAAAAAATACAAGCATTAAAAAGTAAATACATTGTACTAGGATCAATGGCAAAATATGATGCCAGAAAAGGATTAGAACAAATTATCAAAGTATTGGCCATTAATCCAAAATTGGCATTTGTGTTGATTGGTGATGGTTCAGAAAAGGAAAAATTATTGACATTGGCCAATCAATTAAATGTAAGTGACAGAATATTTTTTGCAGGATTTAGAAATCATGCTACTGATTATTTACCCTTATTTGATATTTATTTAATTCCATCAAGAAGCGAAGGAGTAAGTTTGGCATTATTAGAAGCGGTGGCATCTAAAACACCAGTTGTATGTTCCGATATTATTAGTTTTACTGAACTTTTCGAAAATGATGAATTATCATTTTTTGCATTAGATAATATTGAATCGTTGAATAATGCAATTGAATTTTCGTTGGCAAATGGCAGAGAATTAGTAGAAAAAGCATTCAAAAAATACACGAATAATTTTACTGAAACATTCATGGCACAAAACTACTTAAAAATGTATCATGAGCTTGTTGATAAAAACACTTCAAATTAGACAATCCACAATTAATGCCGATAAATTGCTTATATCACTTTATTGATTATAAATAATTACCCTATTTTTGATACAAAATAAATTCAAAGTAAAATGAAACATTTACTAAGCATATTAGCGGCATTATTATTCATCATCAATATTTCAATTGCTCAATCAGTTAAACAAGAAATAAGAATAATTGGCGGCAAAAAGTACATTATTTATCAAATAAAAGCAGGTGAAACATGGGCTAGTATTGCTGAAAAATCGGGGATAACTGAACGATCATTAATTGATGCAAATAAACAAGCAAATGGAAGTTTAAAAAGTGTAGTTACTTTAAAAGTTCCAATAGAAAAATCTACTAAAATTATTTTAAATGAAAATACATTAAATTCTGAAAAGGTAATTCAAGGTGAGCCTGTTACATTGTTAAAAACAGCAGATTCAATTGAAAATAAAATAATTGGAAAGGAGTTAATTAAAGAAAAGAAAGGTACTAGCACCTTAGCAGTTTATAAGATAGGAACTGGAGATAATATTGATGATTTAGCAAAACACTATAATTGTACAGTTGAAGAAATAATTAGTCAAAATAACTTAGTAAGTAGCACTTTAATACCAGGTAAAATAATACGAATTCCTGTTAATAAATCAGCTATTGAATCAAATACAAACAAAAAAACAGCGTTTGTTTCAACTTCAAAAAATGAAACAAAAAAAGCGGTAATTGATACACTGTTAAAAACTAAAAACAATGTATATATTCCTGAAGTAGATACTAATAAAGTTTTAGGTAAAGAAAATTATCAATTAACCGCAGACAGTACCCAAAATCAAACAAGTAATAAACCTAAAATATTTGGTACTGCATTAAGAACTGAAATAAAAGGTAATAAAACACTTACTATTTATAAAACCGGTAATGGTGACAATATAAACACATTGGCCCAATATTTTAATTCATCAGTAAAAGATATTCAAACACAAAATAATTTAATAAACAGCAAACTTTTACCCGGAAAAATATTAAAAATATGGAGTGGGAATATTGAAACCTTAAAAGAGGAAACAATAGAAAAGAATATTCAAGTTGAAAAATCAATTGAATCCAATAAAACTATAATTAAAACAAAGAAAAATGAAACCGTTTCAGGTAAAAAAAATACGATAGATGCAAATCATATTGCTAAAATTGAACCTAAAAAAGAAGCAAAAAAAATTCAAACTATTCAAACTAAAAATAATATAAACGAAGCGTCAAAAAACAATTTTAGTAATCTATCAACAGATAAAATAATTGAATTAGAAGAAAGCGTTTTAAATAATACTCAAGAAATTAGTAAAGAAATAAATGCAAACGAACTACATGCAAACACAAATGTTGGAGATACAAAAGTAGGTTTTACTCATAGTGTGTTAGCTGGAGAAACAATTGAGTTGATTGCAAAAAAATATAAAATTTCAATCAGTGATATTGCCAATTGGAATAACTTAAATCAAAACAAAATAAGAGTAGGGCAAGAGTTAATTGTAAATTTTAAAAGAGCTAATTTACCATATTTATTAGCAAATTCAATGAGTCCTGAATTAACTAAAAAACTAAAGAATACTGATAAAACAGCTAGTGTTAAATTTGTAGAAGAAAAAGGACTTTGTTTTCTATCGGATGAAAAATTTATGGGAATAGCTCACAGAAATGCACCTGTAGGAACATTATTACTTTTAACAAGTACCGAAAATTATAAGAAAATATATGTTAGGGTTACAAGCGTTTTAGCAAATTCAAATGCTGATGTAATTATTCAAGTTGATAAACATACTGCAAAGGAAATGGCATTTAATAGCAGCCTTACTAATGTATTATTAAGTTATAGTACGATAGAATAATTAACAATTTTTTACTGTAATTCCCACCAATTCCAAATCGTTAAAAAAATGGGGATACGACTTTGACACCGATTTAGTATCGTCAATTTTCAATTGATTAAACAGCATGGCAAGAGGCGCAAAAGCCATTGCTATTCTATGGTCACGATAAGTATTAATAAGTATTGGTTGGTTATAATCAATGTTATTAGTTTGCCTAATCATGATTTTATCATCAGAATTACTTACGGCAAATCCAAATTTATTCAATTCTGTTACAATTGCCAATAAGCGATTACTTTCTTTAATTTTTAAATTTTGCAAACCTGAAATAGTTGCATTTATGTTTAAAGCAGCACAAGCCACGCATAAAGCTGGGGCAAGATCTATTGCATTTATCAAGTCAAATTCGAGAAAATTTTCAGTAATTTTTTCTTTAAAAATTACTAAACCATCCATTGTTTCTGATGTGGAAATACCTAATTTTTCAAAAACTTTAAAAATAATATGATCACCTTGAATACTTGTTTTGGATAAGTGAATTAAATGAATGGAAAGTTCAGGATTTAAAGCAGCTATTAAATACCAAAATGCTGCACTACTCCAATCTTTTTCAATGGTAAAATCTGAAACAATAGGTTCATCAAGATAAGGTTTGATTATAATTGAATCATTAGTTAAAGAAACAGAAAGGCCCAATTCATTCATGAGCAAAGCAGTCATTTTTATATAATCAAATGAGGCAATATTACCTGTTAAATGAATGGAAATTCCATTTTCAATAAAAGGAGCAATTAACATTAAAGCTGTAATGTATTGGCTACTTTCAGATGCGTCAATATTGATTGAATTTCCCTTTAGTTTTTTGCCATTAATTTTTAAAGGCGGGAAATTTTCATTAGATAAATAATTGATATTCGCACCTAAATTTCTTAAGGCATCTACCAATTCTTTTATAGGTCTTTGCATCATTCTTTCACTGCATAACAAACTTATATTTTTGTTTGCTTTACAAGCAAAATATGCTGTTAAAAAACGCATACAAGTACCGGCATTATCTAAATTTACTTCATGGTTTTCATTCGATAAAACCGAAAGCATTAATTGCGTATCATCGGACAATGAAAGTTCGTTTAAAATAATTTTATTGTTCAATAAAGCATTTAAAATCAAGGCCCTATTACTGATACTTTTGGAAGCAGGTAAATGAATAACTACCTTTTTTAAATTATTTTTTGTATATAATAAACCATTCATTGTTTAGCTTTTTTGTGGCACAAAATTTTTATAAAATTCCAATGATTCAATAATTAAATTAGTGCTGCAATAGCAATCAATTTTTGCTTTACCAATTTTTTTCAATAAAGTAAAATTAATTTCTGAATTGATATTCTTTTTGTCATTTTGCATTATTTTCAGAAGCTCTTTATTATTCCAATTAGAAATATATTTATCAAAGTTTTTAAAAATAAATTTAACAATTAGGTCAAATTCTTCTTTGCTTAATTTATCGCTTTTATAGGATAAATAAGACTCGCATATAATTCCTATGGCTACAGCTTCTCCATGTTTTAAAGGTTCATCATCGTTCATTAAACTAAAAGTTTCAACAGCATGTCCAATGGTGTGACCAAAGTTTAACAATTTCCTTAAATCCTTTTCAAATGGATCTTTATTTACAATTTTTACTTTTATTTTAGCTGATTTTTCAATCCACTTATCTAATTGTTCAGCATCTATTTGATTGGTAGCAATAATTTTATGAAATAGATTATCATCATTAATTAAAGCATGTTTGATCATTTCTGCTAAACCATTACTTTTTTCATTATTGGGAAGGGACTTCAAAAATTCTGGGTATATAAATATTTGTTCAGGATGTTGAAATACGCCAATTAAATTCTTGTAGTTATTTAAATCAATTCCCTGCTTCCCTCCTATTGATGCGTCAACCATTGATAAAAGTGTGGTTGGAATATTTATAAAATCAATTCCTCTTTTAAAAGTTGCAGCGCAAAAGCCACCAATATCGCTTAAGGTTCCACCACCCAAATTTAATAATACAGCATTTCTATTTGCAGAGTGTTGTTGTAAATTATCCCAAATAATATTGGCAGTTTGTAAATTTTTATAAATTTCACCACTTGAAATTTTTATCAATGTAAAATTTTCTAAATATGGCTTTAAAATGGGCAAACAATATTTATCAGTGTTTTCGTCTACTAAAACAAAAACATTGCTATATGCCTTATTTATAATTGTTTGAGCCAAATGATTTAACACATTTTCTCCAAAAAAAACTTTATAACTTTTATCGTAAATAACTTTCATCAATATCACAAAAACAATGTTGGTAATAACTTATTATTGCGCTGCTAAATTAAACAATATATTATAAGCATTATTATGACAAATAAAATATTACAACTTGACTTTTCAAATACTGAAATTGCTTTTAAAGCAAAAACAAATTCAGAATTACGCACATCATATTTTCTATTTAAAGCAATAGGAATGAATTGGTTAGTTAAAATGGGAACACCTTTAATAGAAACTGCTTTTGCTTTACATTTGCCCATAAAATCATTAATTAAGCATACTGTTTACCAACAATTTGTTGGTGGGGAAAATATTAGTGAATGCGAAAAAGCAATTGACACGCTTAATAAATACCATATTGGAACCATTTTAGATTATTCGGTAGAGGGTAAAGAAGCGGAATCAGATTTTGAAAATACTTGCAACGAAACCATTGATACCATTCATAAAGCAAAAGGAAATAATAAAATTCCTTTTTGTGTATTTAAAGTTACTGGTTTAGCACGATTAGCATTACTTGAAAAAATAAACAGTAATATTAATTTAACAGAAAATGAAATAATAGAATTTGAAAAAGTAAAAGCCAGGATTGAAAAAATTTGTAATACTGCTTTTGAAAATAATGTAAAAATATTTATTGATGCCGAGGAAACATGGATTCAAAATCCAATTGATCAAATGGCAACTGAAATGATGGTAAAATTTAATAAAAACGAGGCCATTGTTTATAACACCATTCAACTTTATCGTCATGATAGATTAGCGTATTTAAAGGATAGTTTTAACCATGCAGTTGCTAACAATTACTTCTTAGGAATAAAATTGGTAAGGGGTGCATATATGGAAAAAGAAAGAGCAAGAGCTGCTGAATTAAACTATAACGATCCTATTCAAATTAATAAAGAAAATACAGATAATGATTATGACCATGCATTGAGATTTTGTTTAGAAAACATCAATAAAATTAGTATTTGCGCTGGCACACATAATGAAAAAAGTAGCACTACTTTAGCACAAATGATGCTTGATAACAATATTGAAATTAATGACAAAAGAATTTACTTTAGTCAATTATATGGCATGAGCGATAACCTAAGTTATAACTTGGCAAATGCTGGATACAATGTTACCAAATATTTGCCATACGGACCAGTAAAAGATGTGATGCCCTACTTATTTAGACGTGCTGCTGAAAACACTAGCGTAAAAGGACAAACTGGAAGAGAATTGAATTTAATTTTAAAAGAAAAAGCAAGAAGAGCTTTATAATCATTAAATCGAAAAAAAAATCCATCATAAAACCGAAAATAAATCGTTTAATTGCTAAACTATGAAATATATAATTTTTATAATCTGTTTAGTGTGTTTAACCAATACAAGTAAAGCACAAAAATTAGATTCACTTACACGTGATACCTTAATGGATGCTGAAATTAGGTTAAATGGTTTGGCACAAAAAATGGTTACTAGTTTAGATGAAATGACCAGGATAAGCAGTGGTAAAAACTTTATTAGAACCCTTGCTAGAACTTTAAAAACCAATAACTCCTATTTCTATAATTTTGATTCTTTAAAAAATATTTCCATCATTGTTTCTCCCGATGATTATTTTAGAATTATGACTTGGAACGTGGCAAGTGATGACGAACATTTTAGGAATTTTGGAGTTATTCAAATGAATCCCAATAAAATTAAACGAGAAAAAAAGGTTTATAATATGCCTGATTTTTTTCCTTTAATTGATAGAAGTGATAGCATTGAAAATGTGTTTTATGCCGAAACAGATGCCGATCATTGGTTTGGTGCTATTTATTATAAAATCATAAAAACTCAAACTCAAAAAGGTACTTATTATACCTTATTAGGTTGGGATGGAGCAACCAGTAAAAGCAATAAAAAAATTGCTGATGTTTTATTTTTCAGAGACAATGAACCATTTTTTGGTGTACCCATTTTTGATATTAAAACCAAAAAACCTTTGTACAGAATGATTTGGGAATTTAACAATTATGCAACCATGACTTTGCGTTACGAGGAAAAAAGAAAGCTTTTTATTTATGAAAATATAATTCCTCCAAAACCTGATAATGTTGGTATGTACGAAACTTATTTACCCGATGGAAGTTATGATTTTATGACTTGGAACGGCAAAGTTTGGGAAAAACAAAAAGGCATTGTTACCGATTTTCAAATGAAATAAATAGTTTTTATTTATTATAAAAATTCATAGCTCGTTGTTGGTGTTTTAGTTTAATGGCTTGCCCACGGATAGCTCAGATAAACGCTGATAGTTTGCTTATAGCACGACCTCTCTCGCAAGTCATTCCGAAGTCCCGCTTAGCGGGATCTTTGAAAACCAAGCACAAATCCATTAGCTAACCAACTCCTATAACAAGGAAGATGCTTCCAGCATAACGTTTGTTTGTGTTTGTTTTAGCTGCTTGCTACTGGCTGCTAGTTGCTAGCATATTTTTGTTGTTTTTTAACTTTGTCAAAGTCTTGAACGATATCTTTATTATCCTGAGTTATCAGCAGGCTTGCCATGATATTAAACATTTCCAATTTTCAACTCTCGAAATCCAAAACCCGAAACTTGCAGCTCAGCTTGCTTTTTTCAAATACTCGTTGGCTTTGGATTTATAATAAGGTTTTAGTTCGGTAGGAACAGTTTTCAATATTTCAGTTTCCTTGTTTTTATTATCTATGTATTTATCAAATGCCGGAGGAGGTGCAGTTCGGTCCTTTTCCTTGCTTTGTTCTGCTTCGCGTTTTTTATCTTGTTCTTGTTTCTTTTCGGCCTTTTCACTTTCTAGCATTCTGGTCAAAATATCTTGTTGTCTATTAATAGTTTCTTGCGTTAAGCGTTTATTGAACAATTCTTTTTCTGTTTCTTCCATTTGCTTTTGCATTTCCTGCAATTTTCCATTTCCGCCCATTCCTTCTTTTTCCTTGGCATCCATTTGGCTCATCATTTTTTGTAATTGTTGTCTAATTGCCATTTGTTGCGCAGCCATTCTGGCAAAACCTTCACTTCCCATTCCTTGACCTTCGCCAGGTTTTTGGCCCGGTTTATTGCCTTTTTCGCTGCCATTTTTATTCTGCCCTTCGCGCAATTGTTTGTTCAGCTCTTCTTGCATTTTCTTCAATTGACTCATGCTTTTATTACCTGAACCTTTGCCCTTTCCTTTACCTTTTCCTTTTCCTTGTTTTGGCTTTCCACCTGGCTTACCTTCGCCTTCACTTTCTTTGCCATTTTGTTCGTTCTGCATTTGTTTCAATACATCACTTAACATCACTGCTAAGTTATTCATGTGTGTCATGGCAGTTTGTTGGTTGGTTCTAATTTGAGGAATGTTACGGGTACCAAAATTAGTAGTAGCTTTATCCATATGAAAGTTCATTTTAGTTACTTCCTTGTCAATAAACGAACTGATTTCAGCTACTCTTTTGCTCAAAGCTGTTAAACTATCTTCTATAATTTTAGCATTGTCCTTTAAATAACGTTGCTCCTGCCCTAGCGTTACAAATTGCGGATTATAACCATTTATATCTTTAAAGCGAAGCATTAAACCTTCTTGTTGCTTGCTTAATTCCACCAAGTTTTCTATAATTTCTCTTAACGAATTGATGTCAATTTCAGCTTGCTCGGCTTCCTCATCTGCTTTCTTTTGCTTCATTTTTTCAGCCATTTTCTGCATTTTTTCAGCAGCTTGTTTTTGCTTCTTTTTGGCTTGTTTTTGCTTACCCTCTTTTAAATCATCGCTGCTTTCTTGCATGTCTTTTTCTATGCTTTTTTCCTCCTCTTTGGTATCAGCTAATTCTTGCTTATCTTCTAATTCGTTGTTCTTTTTTTCTATATCATTTAAATCTTTTTTTATTTCATCAAACTCTTTGTTTAACTCATCTTGTTGTTTCTTTAAATCTTCTACATTGCTTTGTTTGTCATCCGATTTCTTTTCCAAATCATCTTGTTTTTTGGCTAAATCTTCTAAGTCTTTGGTAGCTTTATCCATCTTTTTCTCTAACTCCAAGCCTTTATACATTTCTAGCATTTTATCCAACTCCTTCTCCACATCCTTATTATTCATTTGCATATTCTCCATCTCCTTCTTCATCTCATCTTTGTTCTGCACCTTCATCATGTCCTCCACTTTTTTCATCAGTTGCTTCATTTCATCGTTCATCAACTCATTGTACATTTTCTCAATTTGTTGTTGCTTTTCTAAAATATTTTCCGCTTCTTTTTGATATTCTTGTTCTCGTTGATTATTCATTTTAAACTCTTTGTTGAGTTCCTCAATTTTTTTATTCAACTCTTGTTGTTGCTTTAAAATACTTTCAGCCTTGCGTTTTTCCTCCCATGTTAATTCACGTTTTTCTTGCATTTTTTGCTGCAATTGTTTCAAGTCTTGCTGTAATTGTTTGGCTTCTTTGAGGGCATCTTCCATTTTATCTTTCATGGCTTCCGCATTTTTGCTACTTTGTTCTTTTAATTCCTTTTCGTTAGCCGCTCTATATACTACAGATTTTGATTTTATAGACTTAGCACCAAACACGCCATCATTGTCCCATAATTCAAAATAATATTCCAATTCATCACCGGGAGCTATACCTGTTTCAGTTAAATTGATATAATAATTAAACCTCATTGGGTTTTGAGTTTTATCAATAACAATAGGTTTAACTGTTAATTTATTCAATTTCGATTTGTCATCACTGCTTAAAAAATGATAGTTAAAAGTTAATTTTGTTAATCCATAATCATCGGTTCCATCACCAATAAAATAAATTTGTTTGCCAGTTATTGAATCACTTCTTTCATCAATGGTAATGGTAGGATAGGCATCGCCAATTACGCTTAAAGTATAATTCATTGAGTCACCTTTGGCTTTGGTTTCATTGCTGTTTTTTATAAAATAATTTTGACTAATAAACACTTTTTTATTGAAGGAAAAATGGCCTTCATCATTTGCTTTGGCGGCAATTATAATATTATCAAAACCCAACTCTATTTTACTAGTTTGTTTGCTGGTAAAATTCCATGTTAAAACTGTTCCTGCTGGCACTGAAAAATCGGATGGATTGTTCAATATTTCATTCTTTTTTCCTAAATATGCTGGGTAATTACATTTTACTTGAAAGCCTAAAATTATTGGCTTTGCCACCACATTTATTTCATATTCTCGACTTGTAAATTCATCGGCTTGTAAACTAAAAGGCGTAGTTTTTTGAAGGTTTTTAAAAGTATAAATAAAATGCGTTTTGTCTTGCTTTTGCAACTTATAATTATTGCCTTCAATGTTTATAAATACTTCATTAGGAATTTGTTTCCCACTTATTCTCACCAATAAATCATAATCAGTAAATTGTTCGGCTTCCAAGTTTCTATTTTCCACACTGAATAAAAAAGGAGCAACTGGTTTAAATATTGTATTATACTGTAAAATTCTTTTGCCTCCATCACTTAACAATTCCGGTTTTACAAAACTTAACAGTACAATAATTGCCAAAGGCACCAAAGTATATTTTACATATTTTAAATTGGTTTTAAAGTTAATGGCACTTTGAAAAGAAATAGGATTCAGTTGAGCTGTTTTTTGTTCAATGGCTGCAATGAGCAAGCTATTATCTTGATCGTGAATATCAGCTTCTTGTTTGAGCTGAAGTGTATTTAACAAACTATCATTAATGGAAGTAAAATGTTTACCTATAATGAGTGATGCTTGTTCGTAATTAATGGTTTTTCTGAGTTTGAAAATTCCGGATATTGGAATAAAAATGTATTTAACAAGACAAAAAATGGTAAAAGCTAAAAAAGTAAAAAAAATGCTTGCCCTTATAGCTGAATTATACCTTCCAAAATACTCTAAAGTGGCTATTAACAAATAACTAGAAATAAAGGCGGTTATAAAAAACAATGCTCCTTTTATCAGTTGATTTTTGTAGTATTTGCGTATAAACGCGTCTATTTTATGAATTAATACTTGGTAATTGCTTGTCATATATTGTTGGAGCGAATTTATAAATTTATTTTGTATTTTGATTTTTGAATTTTAAATGGCAAATAATTGGTTTTAAATATCAATTATCATTATTATTTTGCCAAACTATGAGAATATTTTACAATGCAGTATTTAATAAATATTGGGCCTTATTTATATGCCTATTTGTTTTTCAAAACTCCAAAGCTCAAACTTTTAAAATAGTTGATAAATCAACAAATAACATAATTACAGATTACGAAATATTCTTTTCAGAAAACACTTATATTTTTGGTAAAACAAGCATCACCATAGTTCATCCTGAATACAGAATATTTACCATAGAAACCAATACTCCCAGAAAAACGGATACAGTAGTTTTTTACTTAACACCTTCTACCTTAAAAATGAATGAAGTGGTGGTATCTGCTAATCGTTTTAACGAAAAATATAATGATGTGCCAAGACAAATTCAAAGTATTTCACAAGCCAATATTCAATTTCAAAACAAGCAAAATACAGGTGATTTATTGGAACAAAGTGGAAATATATTTGTTCAAAAAAGTCAGCAAGGAGGCGCAAGTCCTGTATTACGTGGCTTTGAATCGAACCGAGTATTATTAGTGGTTGACGGTGTAAAAATGAACAATGCCATCTATCGTGGTGGCCATTTACAAAACGTATTGCGAATTGACCAAAACATGTTAGCCAAAAGCGAAATATTATTTGGTGGTGGTAGTGTAATTTATGGTAGCGATGCATTGGGAGGAGTGATGTATTTTGAAACTTTGAAACCTGTTTTGAATAAAAATATCAGCAATGGTTATATGCGATTTGGATCAGTAAATAATGAAGGTACTTTTCATTACGATGTAAATATTGGATTTGAAAAATGGGCGCATTTAATAAGTATTACCAATAGTTCTTTTGGCGATTTGCGACAAGGAACCAATAAAGAAAACATAGATGGCGACAGTATTTACCAAAGAAATTATTATGCCACCAGAATAAATAACCGAGATACTATGACTAAAAATACGGATCCTGCTTTACAAATTGGAACGGCTTATTCGCAATACGATTTAATGTATAAAGCACTTTTCCAACAAAATAAAAACATACAGCATGTATTTAATTTTCAATTATCGAATAGCAATAATGTACCTCGGTACGACAGATTAAATGAATGGAAAGGTACAAAAAACTACCGAAGTGCAGAATGGTATTATGGTCCTGAATTGCGCACTTTAGTTAGCTATCAATTGATCAATAACTTAAAACAAAAATATGCCGATAAATACAAATTAATATTGGCGTATCAATACATAGAAGAAAGTAGAAACGATAGAAATTGGCAATCATTGTATTTAAATAAACGCCATGAATATATTCATGTAGCCAGTTTAAATTTAGAAGCTGTAAAAACGCTGAAACAAAATTTCAAATCTATACACGAAATTAGGTATGGTATAGATGGACAGTATAATGAAGTGGCGTCTAATGCACACGATGTAAATATAATTAGTGGTTTAATTTCTAGAATTCCAACTCGCTATCCTGAGGGCGGAAGTAGCATGGTGTATATGGCTGCTTTTTTAAGTCATTCGTGGGAAATAGGAAAAAAATTTATTATTAGTGATGGCTTGCGTTATAATTTTGTTTCGCTGAATTCAACATTTAATAACTTGTTTTTCTTTCCTTTTTTAAATAACAAATTGATTCAAAATAACCATGCTTTGAATGGAAATATAGGTTTGGTATATAACCCAATAAAAAATTTAAAACTTTATACCAATGTTTCTTCTGCATTTAGAGCTCCAAACTTAGATGATGTAAATAAAGTTTTTGACAGTAAATCGGGAGTAGCTATTATAACGCCAAATGCAAATTTACAACCTGAATATACTTATAATTATGAGCTAGGAATAAGTACTATTTATAAAAAAATAAAAATAGAAGCAGTTGGATTTTATACGCAAATTCAAAACGCAATTGTTATTAAATCAAGCCAAATAAACGGACAAGATTCCGCAATTTATAATGGAATAAATACCAAGATTTATTGTAATCAAAATGCACAGCAAGGATATATTTATGGTTATAACGTACAATTAGCAGCCGATTTGTTTAAATCAATTGCTGTAACATCATCTTTAAATTATACTTACGGACGCATAATAGAAAATGGAAAAGAAACTCCGTTGGATCACATTCCACCTATATTTGGAAGAACTGCTATTTCGTATTTTACTAAAAAGTTTTCAGCCGAAATAAACTCACTTTATAATGGATGGAAAACAATAGAAGATTTTAACATAGCAGGTGAAGACAATGCTATTTATGCCACTCCAAAAGGCTCTCCGGCTTGGTACACTTTAAATTTGAAAGCACAGTATGCCTTGGGTAAAAAAGGGAAAATTCAATTACAATCGGGAATTGATAATATTACAGATGCACAATACCGCGTTTTTGCATCAGGAATGAGTGCCGCTGGAAGAAATATTTGGGTGTGTGTAAGGGTGAAGATATAGTTGATTGATTTATTGATTTATTGATTTATATAGGTGTTTAGGTGTTTAAGTGTTTAAGTGTTTAGGTGTTTAAGTGTTTAGGTGTTTAAGTGTTTAGGTGTTTAGGTGTTTTTTATACTTTATACTTTATACTTTATACTTTATACTTTATACTTAAAACTTAAAACTTAAAACTTTCCCGATGTGTCGGGACTTCATATTTTCCTAAACCTCCAACCTAATGCAAACTCCATAAAATCGGAACTTAGGGTGTTGTATTTATTATTGCTACCTTTAAAATAACAGCCAACAAATATTTTTTTATACGGAAAATAGGTTATACCAAAACGTACATAAACAGGTGTTTTTATTTTATCAATATCGTATATGTAGTAATACAACTCTAATGGAATGCTTATTTTACCAATGTTTAATTCGTTACAAATACCAATTGCCGCAAGCCATTTATCGCTTTCTTTCACTTGGCTTGGAATTAAATTAGGCTCATCGGTTAGGGCATTAGATGCATCGTAAAACAAATCAGCGCCAATTCCAATATTATAAATTTTATTAATTGGTTTCATCATAGCTTGATGAAATATAAACGCAGGAAACTGTCTACGATAAGCAAACGTTCCATGTTCGCGGTAGGCACCAGCCAAATAAGTAGAATAAAACATTTTTTTATTGTTACTCATCAAATCGCAAGGTTTCATTTTGCCGTAGGGTGTTTCATTAAAAAAATAACTGATGCCACCTTTTAAATAGTAAATATTAAGTCCACCATTTGGCATTTGAAAGCTTCCATTGGAGGTATGAAAAAATCCAGCTTCTAAATTTAAATCTAAGTGTTTACTTATTTTTTTATTATATATAGCAGCAAATTCAACCGCAAAATTAATAGGAGTGCTGATTGCTCTATTGTCAAAATTTGATGCATATTTAAAACTCTTGGTAACATATGCAGCACCCAAACCTAACTTCCCACTCAACTCCGAATTTTTGTGTTTTAACAACCTAAATTGCATATAAGGAAGTACCGAATAACTGATACCAAATGTATCGGGTTTATTCATAAAAATAGTTCTAAAACTAATTCCTACTCTAGGAATTCCATATGTTTTATGCCAATTTTTAGTACCATTAACTTGCTTTATAATATCTAATTGAAATCCAGTAACTATGCCGTCCATACTTTGGCCAGTTTTGTAAATTTTATTTGGAGCTTCATTATATCCATTTAAAAAACTTAAGCCAATGCCACTATTATTATTTTTAATAAATTGCCCTTGGCAATGAATGGAAATAAAAAAATAAAGTAAAAAAAGTAAATTTTTATTTTTCATTGACGGCTAAATAAAGATTGCAATTTAATGTGTAATTTATAACTTATTGAAAACAAAAAAATGTAATTTAAATAGCTTTATAAAACTATAAATGTTTCAATCTTTCTTCTAGTTCTACTATATCAATTAATAAAACTTCACGGGCTTTACTACCTTTAAAAGGACCAACAATTCCTGCTTTTTCAAGCTGATCTATTAATCGACCTGCACGGTTATAACCCAAGTTCAGTTTGCGCTGCAATAAAGAGGTAGAACCTTGCTGACTAGAAACAATTAAGTGTGCTGCTTCATTAAACAATTCATCTTTATCCTTGCTATCAAACATTTCTCCTCCTCCATCAAAATCATCACCTTCTATGCTTACCAGTGGTAATAAATAAGGTTCATTTCCACTTTGATTGCCAATAAATTCGGCTATTCTTTCCACTTCTGGCGTATCTACAAAGGCACATTGAATTCGCACCAAATCGTTTCCATTGCTAAATAACATATCGCCTTTTCCTATTAATTGGTCGGCACCGTTTGCATCTAAAATAGTTCGTGAATCTATTTTTTGAGAAACCCTAAATGCTAATCTTGCGGGGAAATTAGCTTTAATAGTACCCGTTATAATATTAACAGAAGGACGTTGCGTAGCTAAAATTAAATGAATTCCTATGGCACGTGCTAATTGAGCCAAACGGGCAATTGGTAATTCTACTTCCTTACCAGCGGTCATCATTAAATCGGCTAACTCATCAATTACTACTACTATATAAGGTAAAAAACGGTGTACTAATTTATCAGTTGGCACTAATTTTCGGGTTAAAAACTTGGCATTGTATTCCTTTAAATTTCTTACATGTGCATCTTTAAGTAAGTCGTACCTTTCGTCCATTTCCTTACAGAGTGAGCTCAGTGTGTTTACCACTAATTTAGTATCAGTAATAATGGCATCAGAATCACCAGGAATTTTGGCTAAAAAATGTCGTTCAATGGTTTTGTATATATTTAATTCTACTTTCTTTGGATCAACCAAAACAAACTTAATTTGCGAAGGATGTTTTTTGTATAATAATGAAACAAGAATAGCATTTAATCCAACCGATTTTCCTTGTCCGGTAGCACCTGCCATTAATAAGTGTGGCATTTTGGCCAAATCTGCTACAAATACTTCATTAGAAATTGTTTTACCAAAAGCAATGGGTAAATCCATTTCTGCATTGATGAATTTTGCAGATGAAATTAGGCTCCTCATTGGAACCATAGAAGGATTAGAGTTTGGCACTTCTATACCAATTGTTCCTTTGCCCGGAATTGGGGCAATGATTCTAATTCCTAATGCTGCTAAACTTAAAGCAATATCATCTTCTAAGTTTTTAATTTTAGCAATTCGAACACCATCTTGCGGAATAATTTCATATAAAGTAACAGTTGGCCCAACCGTTGCAGATATTTTTTTAATACCAATATTGTAATTCTTTAGCGTATCTTCAATCATACGCGTTTTTTCACTTAACTCATTGGTATCAATTATTGATTTACTATCGCCATAATCGGTTAATAAATCAATGGTTGGAAAAGTATAACCTCTGTATTCTAAAGTAGGATCGTAAGCTTCGTCTATTCCAAAATGCTTTTTAAATGCGGGAACAGGTGCTTCTTCAGGAATATCTTTTACTTCTAACACCAAGCCACTATTGGTTTTAAAAGTTTCTTCAATCATTTGAATGGGTTGCTCAATTTCTAAAGGTGCATCTTCATCAATTGGAAATTCATTGATTTTCAAATCTTTTAAATCTTCTAATGGACGTTCAACAAGTTCAAAATCTTCCTCGTTTAAAGGTGCTAAATCTAATCCATCGGCAATGGTTATAGTACCACCCTCTGTATATATTTTATTTGCACCAGTAACCGCAATTGTTTCTTCATTTTGATTTTGAGAAAGGTTATTTTCAAATAATGAAACGGCTTGTAGTTTTATATTTGGCTGGTAAAATTCTATATTAAAAATGGCAGTGGCAAAAACTAAAATATACGATAATAGAAAAAGTACTGTACCAATATTGCCAATCAATCCTTGTAAATAAATAATTCCAAAATGACCAAATACACCACCTAAAACCTGGTAAGTTTGGTTAAATACAAATCCTAAAACAAGTGAAATCCAAATAACACCAAAGAAAGAGTATCTAAGTGTTTTAAAAATTGGAATAGGCTGTAATTTGGTTAAAAGATAAATGCCAAGCGAGAAAAATATGATGCAAAAAGCAAAGGAAGCTACGCCAAAACCTTTATAAAAAAACACAAAACCTAGCCAAGCTCCTAATTTACCCAACGCATTTTGAGCTAAGGAATCATCGGCAAGTTGAAAAAAACCAAACGTCATGTTTTTTACTAAACTTTGATCGGCTTGCCAAGTAAATAAAAAAGAAAAACCTGCTACCAACAAAAACAAGGCAAATAAAACCAAGGTAATTCCCAACGATTTTAAAAAACGTTCATCGTATAAAAACGCAAATAGTTTTAATGAGCCTTTGTTATCGGGCTTCTTGCTTTGTTTTGCTTCGGGCTCTTCTGGTTCTGGAAAATCATTTACATTCCCAAAAAGCACTTTATTTCCTTTGATAGATTTTGCCATTTTACGTAAACGAAAATAATAGTTGTGGAAGTAAATCTCTAAAGTTTTTTCTGAACAAAATGAATGGCATTGTACAATAAAGTAAATAGTTGGTTTGTTATAAATTTAATATTTTAACAAATATTCATCGAACTGAATATTTTTAAAAAAAAATTTGTCAAAGTCATGAACAGTATTTTAAGTCATTTCGAGCGAAGTCGAGAAAAATCAAACCTGTTCTCGTCTCCGATATAACAGACTAAAAACAAAAAACACGTTATTTATTAGGTAACGTGTTTTTGAACTGTTTTAATTATTTATGCTAAAATCCAATTGAATTTATATTCAGTATCAGGAATTTTAATTCTATCGGCAATGCGGGTCATTCTATCAGGTAAAGCCATGATGTAATCACGGGCTTTTTCACCATTTTCTTTCAAATTACTCATGCTATCAATTTTCCAATCTTCAATTAAAGTTTTCATGATATCTATATAATCATAAGATGTATACACACCTATACGTTGGGCAGCATCACTGAAGTTTGAAAATATTCCTGTTTCTTCACCTAACTGACGAAGACATTGCGAAGGCATTAAAATTTTATTACGCATCATGGTTTCAAAAGCCAACATCATTTCATTGGTGTCAATTTCAAATATTTTGGTAACAAATGTTTTGTATGCTTTGGCATGACGAGCTTCATCGGCAGCTATTAAACCACATAATTTTGAAAGAATATGGTTTCCTTCTTGCTTAGCTATGGTTGCTACTCTGCGATGAGAAACATTGGTAGCCATTTCCTGGAAACTAGTGTATACAAAGTTTTTATAAGGATCACTGGCGGCACCATTGTCAAAACCATCGGCTATTAAATATTGGGTAGAAGCCTCAAACTGACGCATATCGATTCGGCCCGATAAATATAAATAACGGTTCAAAGCATCACCATGACGATTTTCCTCAGCGCTCCAACTCCGAAGCCATTTCATCCAACCATTGTTTTCATATTGATCTATTCCTTGTACACCCGCTAACCAAGTTTCATAAGTTGGCAAGGCTTCTTCGGTAATGGTATCTGCAACTAATACTGCTAAAAAATCGTAAGATAAATTTTGTGCTTGTTCTTGAATTGTTTTTAAGTCGGCTATAAAGGTTTTATCGGAAGTTAAGGGAAGTAATTCTGATGCTTGCCAATTTGTTTCTACAGGTTTTAAGTATTCATCGTTTATGTCTTCTACTGTTTTACCAATATGTAACATAACTTCCGATCTACTTGCGCTGAGTTTTTCTATCATTTTTTTAATTAAGTATGTTTGCGAATGTAATTTTAAAAATTGTTTTTTGCAATACAAGCATTATAATTAACCATTTGTTGTTTTTTTTAATAGGAAGTTTTTTAAAAGAAAAATCAAATTAGCATTAGAATAATCAAATAATTAATTTCAAAAATTGGTTAAAAAAGCAATTCAATAAAGAATCCAGTTTCGTTGTGGTATAATTTAAGTTTACCATTTATACTTTCGGCTCGTTTTTCCAAGCTTTTAAAACCATAGCCAATACTATTTAATTCAAGGTGGGAACAGTTTCCGTTATCAGATATTTGCAATAAATATTTTTTATCCTTTTTAGAAATTGTAACCATAAATTTATTGCCATTAGAATGTTTGAGGGTATTAGTAGCAGCTTCTTTAATGATTAATAAAATATTACGTTTAGTTTCAATAGGAATTTCAAATTTTTTATTGTCAATATCTTGTTTAATTAAATAATCGAAAGCCGAACCTTTAAAAATAAAATTTAAATTTGCCCTTGTTCTATCCAATAAATTATCAATATTACTTGATTCAGAATCAAGACTCCATAATACATTTCGAACCGACTGCAATGCCTCTTTTACATTGAATACAATAAATCGTAAATCTTCAGAAGTAACAGTATTTTTTAGTGAAATAAGTTCTACACGCATGGATGTTTTGGTTAAAATACCTCCAAGTTCATCATGAATATCGTATAGCAACTCTTTTTTAATTTCTCTTAATTTATTATAACTTGAAATTCTAATATAAAACAAAATTACAAACATTAAAATTACAAAAATAACAAACAATGAAATGAACCAGGTTTCTTCGTAAATAGGAATGGCCACAAAAACATTAAATGATAGCGTATTGGGGGTAGAAATCCCCATACTATTCTCTCCTTTAATTAAAATATTATTTTCTCCTTTTGGCAAATTCCATAATTGTAACATGCCAGAATTACCTATATTTATCCAATCTAATTGATTATTTATTTTATACCAATAATTACATTCTTTAGCATTTAAATAGTCTGACATGCTAAACTTTAAAGTTAACAATTCTTTACCTTTGGTTATAACAAATGGCTTATTTGAAGTATTTAAATTTTCACCGTAAAGTTCTTTATTCCTAATATTCGAATTTGAATAAATTCCAGAAAAATGAAGAGGGTTTTTAATAATATTAAGTTTAACATCTACCGGATTAATTATAATATAAGCGTTAAGTCCACCAAATATGATGTTTCCATTTTCAAGTTTTTTACATGCGTTAAAATTATATTCGTCATCAGGTAGTCCATCGATACTTGTATAATGTTCACTAATTTTCAATTGATCATCATAACAAAACAGGCCTTTATAGGTAGCAATCCAAAACCTTTTAAAATTATCCTGGGTAATGAAAATACATTTTCTATTATTAAGTAAATTGTTTAAATTTATAACTCTCACAAAAGTATAATCTTTTGATTTTAATTCAACTAGCCCATCATCAGTAGCTAAAAAAATATTTTTATTATATGCTATATAAATATCATGAATTTCATAATTAAAATTTGTACGTTTATTAATTCCAAGATTTATAATTTGATCAATTGTCTCAAATTTATTGTTTAATACAATCAACCCATGATTAGTAGCCACTAAAATATTACCATTGCTATCATTAACAATTTTCCGAACCAACAAATCATTTGAAAATTTCTTTTTCTCCTTTAATTTTATCTCTCTGTTTGTACCAAGAATAGTATTATAAAGAAGAAGTTTATTCAAATAACAACATCCTAATAATAAGTTATTATTTTTTAAATTAAGTATGCTAACAATTTCAGCATTACTATTAGGGAATTTAATTTTATAAAAAGATTTTTTTTCTTTATTAGTATAATCAAGCTTACCAAAAAAGCTACCACCGTCTGCACCAATCCACATATACTTTTTATCAATATAACCGGTGTAAGCATTTAATTGATTATTATACAAAACAGAAAATTGTTGATTTGCTTTATTTCTTTTTAAAATTCCACCGTAATATAAAAAGTATAAATTTTGAGCATCTTCTAAAACTTGACGTCTAACTAAAAGATTAACTTTAAATCCAGGAAATTCCTGTTCTATGATATCAAATTTTAACTTATTTTTATATAGTAAATATAAACCTGCATTGGTACCAATGAAATAACTACCATTTGATGTATTTTCTAAAATATCATAAATAATAATTCTTTTATTAAAACTTTCAGTTGGTTTTAAATTTGAAATGTTTTTACCAATACTTAAATTATTGGGGTATTCAAAAACTAAAATTTCCTCTTTTATTTTAGATTCATAAAATATGTGAATTTGTTTAAATTTTTTGTCAAATCTGATAAATTTATCATTTTGGTTATTATAATTTGAAATATGGTTTGTGTTTAAAAATAAAGGTGAATTTTTATATGATGTAATTGAATTTAAAAAAATTCCATACTCTATAAAATAATCCTTCAATAATTTGAAAGAGGGACTTACTTTAAAAATATATGAATTAGATATATTATTTTTGGTTGCAGAAACAAAAATAGTATCATGTATTATTATCATTTTACCAATTTTTGTAGCTGATAAATTCAAATATTTTACCAAACCATTTATAGGATAATCCACTAATTGCCCATTTTTTGTAAGTAAAATTAAATGGTTTTTGGAATTAGAAAGTATTTGACAAACAGGTTGATTAGTAAATGGTAATATTACCTTAGCAAGCAAATTAGATTCATTAACATTATAAACACCTTTATTGGTACATACAAAAACACTGTTTCTAATATATGAAATGGAATATATGGTAAGTCCGTTTAATATATGGCCATTTTGGGCCATATTATTAATTTGAAAAAGTTGACTACCATTATATTTATAAAGTCCTTTCGAGTTAAAGAACCAAATAGAATTTTCATTATCTAATAGCATAGAATTAATGCTATTGTCTGCTATAGGAATATCAAAATCTAATCGTTTTAAGTTATAATTATTTAATGCTAATAAATTAATATTATTCCAAATAAAAATAAATGCTAAAACAATTCGAAAACAATATTTATACATATGCTACTATAATTTTTTTTGAGAATTATAAATTGCAAACAACTGACCTTTACTATTTATATGTAATTTAGTATATATGCGTTTTATATATTCATTTACAGTGTTTATAGATATGTTTCTCTTTTCTGCTATCATTTTATAACTGTAACCTTCTATAATAAACTGAACAACTTCATGTTCTTTTTCAGTTAAATTATTGTTGGATTGGAAACTGTTTTTCTGAAAAAAACCAATTACCTTTCTTGCAATTCTTGGGCTCATAATAGACCCACCAGCACTGATCATAAAAATAGTATCATGAATGTCACCTAAAAACATATCTTTGGTAATATAACCAATGGCACCTGCTTTTAATGAATCATAAATAGAATCACTGTCTTCTAAAACTGTGTTCATTACTATCTTTACTTGGGGTAATTTTTCTAATATCAGAGGAATTGCATCAATTCCATTGATGCCTGGCAATACAATATCAAGTAAAATTATATCAATATGAGTATTGGAATCAATAGAAGCTAAAAAGGATTCAACATTAGAATTTGATAATACTATTAGAAATTCACTTTTTAATTCCAAAATTTCTATCATAGATTTCAAAAGTGTTCTATCGTCTTCAATTATTGCAATTTTGATCATTTTATTTATAAAGTTTATTTAATTTAATTTCAATCTATTTCAATAAAATCAATGAAATTAAATTAATTATTTTTTAATTGCACTGAATTTTTTATTTGATAAAGTGAATCAAGTTTAAGTTTAAACAATGAATTAAACAAATATTATTATATATTCTTTGTACAGTCAATTCAATTCATAAAAAAAATATATAAAGCAAAAATATAACAAAAAATTTTAACTGCTAAAACAGCATTTTAAAACCTAAAATTACATTAAATTATATTTAATTTCTCCAAATTTAATATTCTAAAATTTATATCGATGGCTATACTTCGACAAGCTCAATAACCAAAAACGGCCATTCATACTTTCACGATTTGTAGGGACTTTATACTTCTTTCACACTTTGCTTGAAAAAACTTTCTTTTATAAAATACAAAATCAATCCCGAAAAGATAATTCCAACAGCACCTAAAATGTATTGCCAATCGCTACTTAAAAACACAAACAACCAAACCAAAATTCCTAAAATAGCAGGTATTGGAAAAAAAGGCATTTTATAGGGTAAGCGTAATTTTTTAGATCGATAATGCAAAGCAATTAATCCAATAGATTGACTGATAAACTGTACTAAAATTCGCATGATGATAATGGCAGTAATAACATCTTTTAATTTAAACAAAAGACTAAAACAAAAAGCCAATCCACCTAATACCAATAACGATACATGAGGAAAATGTTTGGTGGGATGTAATTTGGCAAATACTTTAAAAAAATTGCCGTCTTTAGCAGCAGCATATGGAACACGCGAGTACCCGAGCATTACTGCAAAAAGAGAGGTAATGGCTATAAATAAAATCAAACCTGTAGCGAATTGTGCAGTAGCATGTCCATATAACTTTTCAAAAAATGTACTGACAATAAACTCAGAATACTGAGCTTCTTGCCAAGGAATTACTCCTAAAATTCCTATTTGCATGCATAAATATAGCACCGCAATTCCTGCAATTGAAATAAAAATACTTTTAGGAATATTTTTTTGAGGATTAATAATTTCAGCTCCCAAATGACATACATTATAATAACCCAAATAGGAATAAATACTTTTTACAGAAGCTTGCCCAAGGGCAACAAAAAACATAGGTTTTAAATCGAAGGCACTAGTTGGAAAATCAAAAGCCATTTGTGCATCAAAATGTGTAAATGCAGATATAATTAACCATAAAATGGTAGAACCTACCACTAACCACAAAATTACCGAAAGTTTTCCCAATGTTTTAATGTTTCGATATAAAATCCATACCAACAAAAGTACCAATGAACCAGAAACTATTTTTTGTTCTAAGCCCGATAATGGCAATAAATAAGTTAGGTATTGAGCAAATCCAATAGCACCGGAGGCCACCACTAATGGGGCTTGAATACTGGTTTGCCATACAAACAAAAAGGAAAACATCCGTCCATATTTTTTACCATATAATTTTTGTAAAAACACATAAGATCCACCAGCTTGAGGCCATTTAGCCCCTAATTCGGCCCATACAAATGCGTCCATAAATGACAGCAATGCACCTAATAACCACGCCAAAATACATTGAGGGCCGCCCATGGTATGAATAATAAATGGAATGGTAACAAATGGTCCAATGCCCACCATATCAATCATGTTAAGTGAAGTAGCTTGACTTAAATTTAATCCTCTTACGAGTTTGTTCATTTACAATAATAATCAAAAATGTGAATTACAATATTCATTTCTATGAAATTGTAATGGTAATTCCTATCATTGCATTAAATGAACTCAGATAAATTTACTTTAAATACTGATATTGATTTAATTGAAAAAAATAAAAATAATAACAGTTTAATTGGATTAGTTCTTTGTGGTGGTAAAAGCACCCGAATGCATACTGACAAGGCATTTATACAATACCACCAAATGCCTCAGGCGTACTATTTATATAATCAATTAAATGCTATTTGTGACCAAGTATATTTATCGTTTAATCAAACTCAAGAATTACAAATAGAAAAGGCATACCATAGCATCATTGATCATATAAAATACGAAAATTCTGGACCTGTAGCAGCTATTTTATCAGCAATGGAAATCCATCAAAATAAATCTTTTTTAGTATTAGCCTGCGATTATCCTTTGCTTACAAATGATGATATTATTAAACTAAAAAATAGTTGGGAATTTGAAAACAATTCCGTTTCATTTTATAACAATGAAACTAATTATAGGGAACCACTTTTGGCCATTTACCACCAAAAAGATTTACAGAAACTAGCCAATTTTTACAAGAAAGAAAACACTTCATTACAGGTTTTTTTAAATGAAATAAATGCAATAAAAATTCAAGCTATTTCAAATAAAAACTTAACAAGTATAGATACAAAAGAAGCATTTGAAAAAACTTATCATTTGATCAATAATTAACTAATTAATAATGGCAAGATCAGCAGTATATCCCGTAAAAATAACCAAAGTAAATGAATCAAATTTTCAGCTAGCCGATGATTTATTAGCGGTAGAAGAACCTTTAGAAATACGCATTGGTTATGGCAATAAAGCAGATCGAAAACAAAAGAATATTTCGGTTACCATGCGCACACCCGGACATGATTTTGAGTTAGCATTAGGGTTTTTATTTACTGAGGGAATGATTGAAAAGGTGGAACAAATTTCACAAATAAAATATTGTACTGAACTAAATTCTCAAAAAGATAATGACAATATTGTTAGGGTAGAATTAAAGGAAAATGTAATTATGGACTTTAGTAATATTCAACGAAATTTTTATACTACTTCTAGCTGTGGTGTATGTGGAAAGGCAAGTATTGATGCCATAAAAACAGTGTGTAAATTAACTACTATTCAACCAGAATTTACCGTTAAAGATGACGTAATTTTATCATTACCCCAAAACCTAAGAGCATTACAAAATGTGTTTGAACATACTGGTGGATTGCATGCATGTGCTTTGTTTGAAACCAATGGAAACATAGTTCTATTGCGAGAAGATGTAGGCCGACACAATGCTTTAGACAAATTAATTGGAGCTGTGGTAGGAAGTAAAAATGAAGAGATTTTATTTAACAATAAAGTACTATTACTAAGCGGACGAGCAAGTTTTGAACTGATACAAAAAGCCGCAATGGCACAAATTAAAATAGTTTGCGCAGTAGGTGCACCCAGTAGTTTGGCGGTACAAACGGCCAATGAATTTGGGATTACACTCATTGGTTTTTTAAGAGATAAT
>CANGGG010000039.1 GCA_947453415.1 Bacteroidota bacterium
AATGAAATAAAAGTTTTTAATACAGACTGTGGTAAAGTGGCCATCAATGTATGTTATGATGTAGAATTTCCAGAAATGGCAAGAATTGCTTGTAATAAAGGTGCTAAAATTCTTTTTGTGCCATTCAGTACAGATGAAAAACACGGACATTTACGCGTGAAATTATGTGCGCAAGCCCGTGCCATTGAAAATCAAATGATAGTGGCTACCGCTGGAACGGTTGGTAATATACCTTCAGTTGATAACATGGATATTAACTACGCTCAATCAGGAATTTATACGCCAAGTGATTTTGCTTTTCCTCCCGATGGTGTAGCTGGTGAGGCAAGCACAAATATTGAAACTGTGGTAATTGCTGATTTGGATTTAGCAGCCATTGAACGTGCTAGAAATACTGGAACTGTGTTAAATTGGAAAGACAGAAGATTGGATATGTATGAAGTTTTGGAGAAGTAAGAAGTATTAATTCCCGAAACATCGGGAAAGTATGAATAAATTTCATTTAGCCTCATTTTTTTATAGATAGTGTAGTGTTAATTTACCAAATACACCTCACCATTTTCTTCTTTTAAAAGCCCAAAAGGTTCTTCTGCTATAATCATATAACCATCCAAATCTGCGTAATTACAAAGGCCCGTAAATGCATAAGCTCCGCTCATTCCAAGGGTAGTTTCTACCATGCAACCAACCATTGTTTTCATGCCATTTTTCTTCGCTTCATGAATCAGTCGCAATCCATTCAAATAGCCACCAGCCTTCATTAACTTCAAGTTTACCGCATCAAATTGTAACTTTAATTCTGCAAAGTCTACCTGCGCACAAAAACTCTCATCGGCCATTAAAGGCAATGCCGCTCGAGGCTTTAAATATTTGTATTCGTTCACCATGCTGCTATGCATGGGCTGTTCAATCATGGCAATATTCAAATCCTTTAAATTATCCATAAAATTTATCAATGCATCCGGATCTTTCCATGCTTCGTTTGCGTCAATTAATATTGGTTTTTGGTAAATATTGGCAAGTGTTTTAATTTCATCTAATGCGCCATCTACACTTATTTTTATTTTCAAATAAGCAAAACGATTTAAATTGTTTTCATTGAAAAACGAAACAATTTCAGCCGGATCCATAATGGGTAAAGTATAGCAAGTATTGGTTTTTAATGGCTTTTCTATTTTCAAAAACTCATAAATAGTTTGATTGTTTTGAGCGCACAAATAGTGAATATATGCTTGCTCTATTCCAAAACGCATTGCATTTGGCGCATTTATTTGATTTAAAATTAATGAAAGTTCACTGGCATTTTTTATTTGATTAGCACCAGTATTTACAAATTGCTCAAAGCTATTTAAAATTAATTCAGGCGTTTCATTGTACCTAATATTGGGTGCAATTTCACCTTGGCCTTGATGTTTTTCATCGCTACAAGTAATGATTGAATTGATTTTAAATGTAGTTGCATTTCTAGATATTTTCCAAGTATATTTTAAGTCTAGTTTTATTTGATTGATTGACCAATGAAGCATTTTAAGTATATAGTTTGAATGATGAAATATTTTTATTGAATTGAATCTGATTCTTTCTTAATTTTTTGTTTTATCCATTTAACAGCTTTTGTAAAAAATAAAACAGTTAAAATAAATAAGATAACTCCTAAATAAAGGTACTCTAAGTCAGCATTTAAGCCTGAATAACCAATTGCTTTAACTGAATTTGCAACAATTAACAAAAAGAATAAAACTGTATTTTTCATAAAAATTATTTGAATCTATTAAATCAAACATAAAACCTTTTTATTTAATTTATAAAATTCATTAGTCACAATTTGTTAGTATTGTACCAACTTACTAAAAATATACAATGAATAATTTTGAAAAACATTTAAACACCAACAAAAACCTTTGGAACAACAAAGTTTCACATCATATTGAATCTGATTTTTATAAAATGGATAATTTTTTAGCAGGAAATACCTCTTTAAACTCCATAGAATTAGATTTATTAGGAAATATTGAGGGCAAATCTGTTTTGCATTTGCAATGTCATTTTGGTCAAGATAGTATTTCATTGGCAAAGCTAGGAGCGAAGGTAACTGCTATTGATTTTTCGGAAATTGCCGTTGGAAAAGCCAAGGAAATTGCAATGCAAACAAATACAAACGTTGATTTTATATGTTGTAATATTTACGATTTGCCCAATCTGTTAGACAAAAAATTTGATGTGGTATTTACTAGTTACGGAACTATTTGTTGGCTGCCCGATATTACAAAATGGGCTGGAATTATTTCTCATTTTTTAAAGCCAAATGGTCAATTTGTTTTTGTTGATTTTCATCCTGTAATTTGGATGTACGACAATGATTTTAAATTCATTCAGTATAATTACTTTTTAGATGGGCCAATTATAGAATTAGAAACTGGGACTTATGCCGATAGAAATGCCGATATTACTGGAGAATCTGTAACCTGGAACCATAGTTTAAGTGAAGTGTTAAATGCGCTTATTAAAAATGGTTTGGAAATTTCAGTATTCAATGAGTTTGATTATTCTCCTTATAATATTTTTTCAAACCCAATTGAATTTGAAAAAGGGAAGTTTAGAATTGAAAATCATGGAAATAAAATTCCGATAGTTTATGCCATTTTAGCTCAAAAAAACTAAACAAATAAAACTCAATAATCAATCAAGAAATAATCAGCTATGTTTATAATGGTAATCTGAACGATTGGCATTATTTTCGCAAGCCGTAATTTTTTAAATCTTAAACTATGAAAAAAATATTCAAAATCAGTGCCATTGTTATTGCTTTTTTATTGCTTGTCGCAATAGCGCTTCCCTTTGTTTTTAAAGGAAAAATTGTTGCTTTAGCAACAGAAGAAGCTAATAAAAATATAAACGCAAAAGTGAAGTTCAGCGATGACATTGGGTTGAGTATTTTTAAGTCGTTTCCAAACTTTACTATATCAATAAAGGATTTAAACATAGTTGGTACCAATGAATTTGAAGGCGATACTTTAATTTCTTTGCAAGAATTTGAAGCTACTTTAGATATTATGAGCGTTATCAATGGCGGTCAAATTAAAGTACGTAAAGTGTTTTTAAATGAACCTCGCATTCACGCCATTATTTTAAAAGATGGCAAAGCTAATTGGGATATAACCAAAACATCGGCAAATACAACAGCTGAAGTACCAACTTCTGAACCTTCAAAATTTGATGTACTTTTAAAAGTATTTGAAATTAAAAATGGTTATATCAGTTATGTAGATAAAGAAGGTAATATGAGCAGCGAAATGGCTGGCATGAATTACGTTTTAAAAGGCGATTTTAACCAGGACTTATTTACCATGAAACATGATATGGACATTGCTAAATTTACCTTTGCTATGTCGAATGTAAGTTATTTAAGTAAAGTGCATGCCACTGCAAAAGCAGATGTGGAAGCCAATATGAGTGCTATGGAATTTACTTTTAAAGACAATGAGTTTGGATTAAATGATTTGTTGTTTAATATGAATGGAAACGTTGCTATGAAAGGCGATGACATTAACATGGATATAAAATATGCGGCCAAGAAAAATGATTTTAAAGACTTTCTTTCATTGATTCCAGCTATTTATAGTTCATCGTTTAAAGATTTAGAATCGAAAGGAAAATTAGGATTTGATGGATTTGCAAAAGGTACTTATAACGACAAACAATTACCCGCTTTTGCTTTTAATTTATTAGTAGAAAACGGCTGGTTTAAATATCCAGCATTGCCCGCACCTGTTGAAAATGTGGGTATTGACTTACATGTTACCAATGCAGATGGAAATTTAGATCACACAAAAATCAACCTGTCGAAATTACATTTTGAATTACAAGGTGATCCTTTTGATGCAAAATTATTAGCTGAAAATTTATTAAAAGATCCATTGGTAGATGCGCATTTAAAAGGAAAATTGAACTTGGACAATGTGGTGAAAATAGCACCAATGCCCGAAGGAACTAAGCTTTCTGGAATATTAGTTTCCGACTTTGCAGCAAAAGGAAAAATGAGTGATATTGAAAATAAAAACTATGAAAACTTCAATGCAAGTGGTAATATTTCAGTGAGTGCCATTCAATTTGTTTCAAAGGAATTGCCGCAAGGTATGAATTTAAACTCTGCTACATTATCGTTTAATCCTAAGTTGGTTACGTTAAGTAATTTTGATGCCAAAATTGGCAATAGTGATATGCAAATGAATGGCGATTTGAGTAACTTTTTCCCATACTTTTTTGGAAAAGGAACATTGGTAGGAAACTTAAACTTTAAAAGTAGTTTGATGGATGCTAATCAATTTTTAAGCACCGATTCAAACACTACTGCAACTGCTGCGGCTGATACAAACGGAATGGCAATTATAGAATTACCTTCAAATATTGATTTTACATTGACCAGTAATATTCAAAAATTAGTTTATACCAATATGGATATTACTAATTTTAACGGAACTGTGAAAGTGGCAAATTCAAAACTATTATTTAATAAAGTAGCTTTAAATTTATTAGGAAGCAGCATGAATTTGGATGGATTTTATGAAACTACAAATCCTAAAAAACCTAATGTTGACATGACATTTGGTATCAAGAATTTAGATATTCAAAAAGCATTTATTACTTTCAATACCATTAAAAAAATAGCACCAATTGCGGAAAAAATGAAAGGTAATTTCAGTACTTCTATCTTTAAATTTACTACTACGCTTGATAGTAAAATGAAACCTGTTTACGAATCGTTATACGCTGCTGGCGATTTACAAATTACCGATGCAACAGTGACTAACATTGATGCATTTAACAAAGTGGCTGATGCTTTTAAAAGAGACGAATGGAAAAAAGTAGATTTTAAAAATGTATTGGTAAAATATGAAATAAAAGGTGGTAGAATATATACCAAACCATTTAATGTAAAAGTAGGAGGTCAGAATTTAACATTAAGTGGCTCTACCGGACTTGACCAAACTATTAATTATACTGGAACTGTAGCCTTACCAAGAAAAGATTTAGGTGCTGCAAATTCCGCTGTTGACGGTGTGCTAGCGCAATTAAATCAAAAGAGCGGTGCTAATATAAAAATGAATGAGGTTATCAATATTGGTTTAGTATTGGGTGGTACATTTACCAGTCCAACAGTAAGTACTAATCTAACAGATATTGTAAAAAGTGAAGCAAGTAACTTGAAAAATCAATTGGCAGATGAGTTAAATAAAAAGAAAAAAGAGTTAGAAGACCAAGCCAGAGCTGAAGTAGAAAGACAGAAAAAAGAATTGGAAAATAAAGGTCGTGCGGAGGCTGATAGATTGAAAAAAGAAGCAGAAGCCAAAATAAAAGCAGAAACTGATAAAGCAAAAAACAAACTAGAAGAGGAAGCTAAAAAGAGACTTAAGGGTTTGTTTGGGAAGTAAAATGTCGCTAGATTCTGGCAACTATTAGCTGGCTTTAGTTATTGTTTTGAAAACTAATTTTTGATGAAATATAAAATTAAAATAGGTGGAGAATAAAGAGGATTGCTTTACAATTTGCTTAGAATGTAACGGACGAGGAAAAAAAAGCCGGAAGTTCAAGAAGAATGTACTCATTAACTTTCAGAAAGAATTAGATTTATTTGAAAAAATGAAGGGGGAAGGCAAAGCTCCTGCTCGCCCTAATCGTCATTTATATACTTGCTTAATTTGTAATGGCTCAGGATTAATTCCTGTTGCCAATTTTTCTAAAGCAGATAAAGAAAATTTTCCAAAAATAGCTATAATTGGTGGCGGAATTGGTGGTGTTGCTTTGGCAGTGGCTTGTTTACACCGCGGTATTCCTTTTACACTTTATGAACGTGATGCCGGTTTTGACGTTCGTAAGCAAGGATATGGACTTACTTTGCAACAAGCAAGTATTGCCATTAAAGGTTTGGGTATTTTTTCATTAAAAGAAGGAGTTAATTCTACCAAACATGTTGTTCATACTACCGATGGTAAAGTGATAGGTGAGTGGGGAATGAGAAAAAGCATAGATTCTAATAAAAAAATTGCTCCAAAGCGAACCAATATTCATATTGCTCGACAATCATTGCGCTTAGCATTGCTTGAGCAACTTGGTAGAAATGATGTGGTGAAATGGGGGCATCAATTAATAAATTTAAAGGAAACTGAAAATGGTGTAGTTGATATAGAATTTGAGGTAAATGGAGAATTGAAGACAACTAAAGCCGATTTAGTGGTTGGGGCAGATGGTGTTAGAAGTTCGGTGCGGAACTTGGTTTTTAAAGATGATGCTACTCCATTGCGTTACCTTGGTTGTATTGTAATATTGGGTATTTGTAAATTAGATGCACTCAATGGACTTGAAAATCCTTTGCTAGATTCGGCTACCGTATTTCAAACTGCTAATGGCAATGAACGAATTTATATCATGCCTTATTCGAGTGATTCTGTGATGTGGCAATTAAGCTTTCCTATGACAGAAAAAGATGCCAAGGAATTAAGTAATAAAGGGGCAAAAGCACTGAAGGAAGAAGCCTGTTTAAGAACCCAATGGCATGTTCCAATTCCACAAATTTTAGCTGCAACTGATGAAGAGATGATTTCTGGATATCCTGTATACGACCGAGAATTGTTGACTGCTGATATGTTAAATAAATGCGGAAACATTACTTTAATAGGAGATGCAGCTCACCCCATGAGTCCGTTTAAAGGACAAGGGGCCAATCAGGCGCTGTTAGATGCTTTGGCGCTTGCTCGTGGTATTTCAAATGGATGCAGACCATTGTCAAATTGGAGAAGTGTTGGGATAAGGGAAAGTGTTTTAAAAGAGTTTGAATCAGAAATGATAGAACGCAGCGCTGTTAAAGTAAAAGCATCAGAATTGGCAGCCCAGTTATTACATTCCGAAATGGTACTTGATGAAGGAGATAGGCCAAGAGGTAGAATTTTAAAGAAATAATAATTGTAAGTAATAAAATAACGAAGAATTGATTTCTTTTATATGTTTCCTCACCAATTCGAATCATTAATTTTAAAAACTATCATAATTTAGTTGCACATATTTTGGCTAAAGCCAATTTATTAATTGCATTTATTTTAAAATGGGTTGAAACCCATTTCTATTCATTTGTAGCTTATACTAAATGAATTATTTTATACGTGGAATAGTCCACAAATTTATCTGAGGAAAACAGAACAAAGCAACAAATTGGCTTTAGTCAACTTAAATAAAGGTTGGTCAGGAAACATAACCTTTTACAATTCAGAATGAATTTTATATTCAGCTCTTCGCACTTAAAACTTCGGACTTTGTACTTAAAACTAAAAATTGCATAGCAAACTATACAGCGCCCAAATCATTGTGATTACTGATTAGAAAAACCAAATTACTTTTGGATTTTATTTATAATTCTTAAATACACTAAAATTTATGCAAAAAAGCAATTTAGCTTTAACCAAATACTTGAAATACTGTGTGGTATTTATGTTGTTTATTTTTACCAATAAATACAAAGTAATAGCTCAGAAAACAGCTATTTATGAAGACGATACCAGGATTTATCAACGGGCGATAGAGCTTTTTGATAAAGAGAAATATGCTGCTGCGCAAAAGCATTTTGAAATGTTTACGGGTAAAAGCATAGATCAGGTATATGTAGTAAATGCAAAATATTATGCTGCTACTTGCGCCATGGAATTAGCCAATAACGATGCGTTAAAGTTGTTTCAGGGAATTATAAAAACGTATCCTCAATACGACAAAGCGGAGTTAGCAAAATTTCAGTTGGGAAGATATTTTTACAGAAATAAAGAATATAAAAAAGCAGTGAAATGGCTTTCTGATTTTGATAATGGCTATTTAAGTGAATCGCAGTTATTGGAATATTATTTCATTAAAGGTTTCTGTAATTTTAAAACAGACAACTTTGATGAGTCGCAAAAGGCATTTAAAAACATCAAAGATCAAAAGACCAAATATTACGAAGCAGTTAATTATTATTACGGTTATGTAAGTTACCGACAAGCCAATTATAATGAGGCTTTGGAGCATTTTGCCCGAGTGAAAAACCATAAAACATTTGGCCCATTAAGTAATGTATATGTAGCTCAAATATATTTTGCTAAAAAAGATTATGCGCAAGTAATCAAATATTGTGATACCATTACCAATAATGATGTGGCAATAGATGTGGCTGGAATGCTTGGTCAGTCGTACTATATTCAGGGTAATTACGAAAAAGCTTTGCCTTATTTGGTTAAATACATGAACGAAGCGCCCGCAGCTCCAAGCAGAAATGATTTTTACAGATTGGCTTATGCCTTTAAAGTTAACAAACAATACAACAATGCCGTTGACAATTTTCTGAAAATTCAAGAAGAGAAAGATACTTTGAGTCAATATGCATTTTTTCAATTAGCAGAAAGTTATTTGGCAATGGATAAAAAACCGAATGCTAAAACTGCTTTTACCAAATGTATTGGATTAGGATTTGTAGCAAAGTTAAATGAAGAATCATTATTTAATATGGCTAAGTTAAACTACGAAGTAGGCAGCAATAGCAGCGCTTTAACTAGTTTAACATCGTTTATAGAAACCTATCCAAAGTCAACATACATAAGTGAGGCAAAAAGCTTAGTTAGTAATTTATTATTAACAACAAAAAACTACAAAGAAGCCATTAGAATATTAGAAAGTATAGCTGATAAAGACGAAAAGGATTTAAGCATTTTACAGAAAATATATTATTACAGAGCTGAAGAATTGTATTTGCAAAACGATTATAAAACTGCCAGTGAGTTTTTTGACAAAGTATTAGCCGCTGGTAATTATAACAAACTAATGCTTGCATTGAGTCATTTTTGGCTAGCCGAAATAGCTTATAAAGATACTGGCTTTGCCAATGCTACTATTCAATTTAAAAAAGCACAACAGATAGAAGAATTAAAAACAACTCGTTTTTATAATACTTCATTTTATAGTTTAGGCTATGCATATTTAAAAACAGAAGATTACAAAAATGCCATTGAAGGTTTTAAAAAATATGCTGAGTTAGATACTAAAATGTCTAATCCTGATGTTTATACCGATGCGGTTACAAGAACAGCAGATTGTTATTTCGCCCAAGGCAATTATGAAAAATCAATTGACTATTATAATTTGGTAATCAACAAAGATTTGAACGGAAGTGATTATGCATTGTATCAAAAAGCAATGATTTTAGGCGTTGTAAAAAAGCCAAATGAAAAAATTTATGCATTAAGTACTTTGATTGAACGCTACCCAAAATCTGTTTTTATTGATGATGCTTTGTTTGAAAGAGCCGATGAACAATTGAAGAATAATAATTTACCAGAAGCCATTAAAGGATTTGACAACATTATAAACAATTATCCTAGAAGTTCATTTATTAGAAAAGCATACTTAAACAAAGGGCTTACTTTATTTAATATGAGCAATGACGAAGATGCTTTAAAAACAATGAAAACATTGGCTACTACTTATGCTAACACCGATGAAGCCAGACAAGGTTTGGTGGTGCTTAAGCAAATATTAGTAAGTAAAGGCGAAAGCGATTTGTACTTTGATTTTATAAAAGCAATACCAAATTTTGTGGAATCGGCTTCATCGCAGGATTCATTAACTTACCAATCGGCATTTAATAATTACAAGTCTGGATTGGATAATTATTCAAAGAAAGATTTTACATCATCGAACAATGATTTTACAAAAGCAAGCAAAGGATTTGGAAATTATTTAAACAGGTTTGCAGGTGGGTATTTTACAGCAAAAGCATATTATTATAAAGCAGAAAGCGATAATGTGTTAAAAGCTTATGATGATGCTTTGGTTGGTTATGAATATACCGCCAACGCCATTAGGAGCGACTTTACAGAACGCAGTACCAGACAAACAGCAGTGATTTATTTTTTAAGAAAAAACTACGAAAAAGCATTTGAATATTATGCAGCTTTAGAACGCATTGCTGGTAATAAAGATAATTTACAACTTTCACTACTTGGTCAGTTGCGAGCTTCTATGATTATGGGCAAAATGGATACTGCGACTCAAGTTTCATTCAGGTATGTAAACTCTGGAATAGCTACTAAAGAAGGTTTGAGTGATGCCAAAATAAACATTGCTAGGTTTTACATGCTGCGCAATAAACCCGATAGTGCTTGGGCCGATTTCAATTATTTATTGAAAGAAAACAAAGAGAAACCAATAGGAGCGGAGGCAAATTATAACATTGCTTTGATTCAATTTTTAAGAAAAGATTACAAGGCAAGTACTAAAACTATTTTTGAATTAAATGATAATTTTAGTAAGTATGAATTCTGGGTTGCCAAAGCATTTATACTGCTTTCGGATGTTTATGTAGCTCAAAAAGATTATTTTCAAGCCAAAGCAACATTGCAAAGCATCATAGACGAATACAGTAAAGACGATTTGAAGACAATAGCTTTAGAAAAATTGAAGAAAATAGAAGAGGATGAAACCAAAGGCAAATTAGAACAAAAGAAAAAAGTAGACGAAAGGATTAAAAGCCGCGACTAATTCAAAATTATTTTTTGATTTTTAAACAGCAATAAATTTATGAAAAAAACAATATTATATATCAGCTTGATAGTTTTAAATGGCATTTATTTCAACGCATTTGCCCAAAAAGATTCGTTAGACGATGGCCTAACGGTTAATATCAAATATGTTCCTACTTTATCGGAATCAATAAAAATTCCTGTGAATCCAAACCCGGAACAACCTGTAAGCGTTAAGCCAACGTTTACTTATAAAATTCCAGATTTAAACACACCTACTACGCCAACTATATACACCATTAAACCCATCAGTTTGGGAAATGCATTATTGCCTAAATTGAGCAATAATTATTTCCGTTTTGGCTTTGGTAATTATACCACGCCATTGGCCGAAGGTTATATAAACAGTGTGAGGAATAAAACTTGGAACAATGGTATATTCTTTAAGCATTTGTCATCGCAAGGCGACAAAGATTTTCAGAACTTTAGTAACAATACCATTGCTGCTCACAGTAAACGATTTTTCGATAGATCAATATTGAGTACTAATTTGATGTACCATAGAAATGTAGTTTATAATTACGGATTTAATGATACCATTAAACCTAAAGAAGATACACTGAAAAATATTTATAATTTATTTGATTTAAATATTAGTCTTGAAAACTTAAAGAACGACACTGTTTCATTGGCTTATAAATTTGATTTGAATTATTATTATCAAAATAACAATTACGACTTAGTTGAACATAACTTTAAGCTAGCTGGAACATTGGCTAAAACCATTAGCAATATGCCGTTTACATTATACACGGGTATTAATAGCATGAGTAATATTTCAAACAGCAATACATTGCAGCGTACTGCTTTTATATTTAATCCTCGTATTAATTTAGAAGAGGAACTATTTTATATAAAAGCTGGTTTTAACTACACTTATTTTACAGATAGTTTGGATAATTCAAACCCAAATCATTTTTATCCGGTAGGTGAAGCTGCATACCATGTTATTCCAAAAGCATTAACAGTTTTAGCAGGAATAAATGGTAGTTATAATATCAATACTTTTAGAAGTATCAACGCTGAAAATCCTTTTGTTAGAAATTATAGTTTTAAAAATACCAATAATAAATTTGAAATGTATGGTGGCCTAAAAGGTCATATTGCTAAGGGTTTAAATTATTCTTTACAAGGATCAATTGCTAATATAAGCAATATGCTTTTTTATGTGGGTGATAGCACCGGAAAACAAAGAATCATTTACGATGAAAAAACCATCACACTCACTACTTTTACTGCTGATATCAGTTATCAGGTTGGTGATAAATGGCGCTTAGGATTGATTTCAAAATTTTACAGCTACAGCATGTCTCAATTACAATATGCTTATAGCCGCCCTAGTTCAGAAGTAAAATTAAATAGCACATTCAATATTGGCGATAAGTTTTTATTGCGTGCCGATGTGTTTTATGTTGGTGACAGAAAAGGCGGAATTGCTAACCCAACTTCAGGAAATAAAGACAATGTTACTGAACTCAAATTAGATCCATTTGTAGACATGAACATTGGGCTTGATTACCGTTATAACAAAAATGTTTCTGTATTTTTTAACTTAAATAACATGGCAGCGGCAAGGTATATGCGGTATACTAATTTAGATGTTTATGGCTTCAACGCATTGGGTGGAGTTTCTTTAACGTTTTAAAAACAACTAAATTTTTAAAATAGCCATTGATGAAATAATCGTCAATGGCTTTTTTAGTTTTTAAATTATTTTGACTTAAATTAATTGTTATATATATTAGTCAAAATAATTTAATAAATAATCCTCTGAAAATAAAGGATAGTTAATGTTCTTAGTAATTTCGTTATATTTATTTAAATACAATGTTTTGTTTTTCTGAGTATGATACATAAATATAGTTACAAAAATAGATATAACGTCTTTGTAACTATATTCAAATCTGGTACTATTTATTTTATTAATATTTTCTTCTAAATCAATACTTTTGTTATTCCAGTATTCATAAACCAATACCATTAATTCATATAATTTTTTATGCCTAATGTGGTGGAATTGTGTAGGGTTTTTATGTTTCTTAAGTATATCAATAATTTTCTTCATGAATATAAAATCTTTGGTCAAAATTGCTATGAAAATAGGCTCATATAAAAAGTCCCAAACAACGTCTTTTTTTGAATTAATTGTAAAATTATTATCTATTTTCAAATCATCAAAATTTTGTTCGCATAATATCTTTATTGAAACAATTCGTCCTTTTAATATTGGATGAAAATTGGTGTAATCTGTTTTATTTAAACTAAAAAAAGAAACAGGTTTGAGTTCCATGTAATTTTTTAATTGTAGAATAGAAATTGCAAAGCATCGCATTTGAATATCTTTGGAATTTTTGCTTACAAATTCACTCCAACTACTGTAATAACCCGATAAATTTGAATAATCAACAAATATGGAGTAAACAAAATTTAGGAAATTGGTATTTAAAAGTAATTCTTCATTTACTTTTTTAATATTTCGAAACAATATTCCAACAGAGTTACCAAAGTGAAGTATTTCTTCGTAAGTAAATTCGTTAAAATTAAAAATATTACTGTTAAAAACTTCATTCAATACATCAAATCTTTTAAAGTGAATGAGTTCTCTACATAAAGTAATGAGTATATCAATAGAATCTTTGTTTTTAATATTTAAGCCATCTACAAATTTTAATATTTCTTTTGGGTCAGAATTAATAATATCATAAAGTTTTTCTTTAACAGTCCAATAGTTCTCATAAGGATTTTGCAATAAGAAATCTGGATAGTCTTTATAACCATTATATTTTGCAAGGGTATTTAATGTAGCTTTGTTTGGCTTCATATAACTTGCTAAACCAAAAAAACGCCTTAATGCATTATAACTTAATGTATGAGAAGTCTTCTCAAAAATTAACTCTGAAAGCAACTCGCAATCACCTCTATTGCTAATTATAAATCCAGCAGTTAATTCAGTTTTCTTTTTTAGTATATTTAACATATTAAAACAGTTATTTTATGTATCAAATTTGTATCAAAAATATCATTTATTATTAATTAATTTGCTTAAAATAAAAAAAATAATTACTAATAAACTAAATAAATAAATTATGGCAAAAGATTTCACAAAATACAAATTAGAAGATTTAGGAGAAAGTTTTAGCAAAGCTCGCTTAGTTCAAAAAGTACTTGAAATTTATTTAAGTAATTTTCAGGTTAATTATTCTGAATTAAAAGAAATATGGTTTGATGGTTTACAAGGTGGTAAAGGAGTTGTTAGATTAGCCTCAGAAATTGACAATAAAAATGAAAGAAATTATTATATGGATGCACCAATCCAACTTCATGATGGATCAAAAATTGTGATATGTAATCAGTGGGGAAAAGAGAATCTTTCCAATTTTATATTACAAGCTGGTTTACTTGGTTTCAAAATTATACCTGAATCTGGTGAAGAAAATTCGAACGGAGAATTAAAGGAAAAAATTGAAAAAAAACCAAATGCAGAAGAAAACACAGAAACAGTATTTGGATCACCAAATTGGGAGGTCCCGCATGCAATTGCATTTGTGATAAGACATACAATATTTGCAGATGATGAAGTTCATGACGGTGAGATAGAAACGATGAAAGCAGCTTGCGAAGAATTTGAAGAAAATGGAATTAACGTTCGTGAAGTTTGGGACTTGGTTGATGATCAAGCTGAATTATACCGTAAAATGGGTTGGCATGATACGATGTTACTTAATTGCATCAATTTTATAAATAACAATTTTGATGATGATGATAAGAAGAGATTTTTACAGATTCTTATGATGATTTGCGCAGTTGACAATGTTATTAAACATGGAGAATACATAACGCTTATATTGATTGCCAAAACCTTTTTTCCTGGAAGAGAGCATTTGTTTATAGATCAAACATATGAAAATGCAGGCATAAAAATTATTAAAGAGTAATTGTTTCTAGGTTGAATTTCTTAGTTTTTAAAAACAAATAAGTGGTCTGAGTTAAAAACAAGCCAATAAGAAAATGTAGTTACTTAACTGCAAATCAATTACTAAAAAAATGTAATCACTACTTAAATTTAAGAAAAATATAATACAAAAAAATATGAAGGAACTAGAAAATATTCACGCTGGTAGATTTTACACAGATTTAGTTATCAATGGTAAATTGATACAAGAAACCGTGCTTGGTACCAATGAAGATGGGGATTCACAAGTGTTCTATTTATTTGAAGACGCTTTAGATGAAGCGGAAGAAGAGGGCTTTGAATTAGAATCTTATGGTGAAGCATATTACTACAAAGAGGGTAAGGTTTATTTGGTATCAGTTTTGGTTGAAAATAATGAAGGGTGTAATATTAACGAACTTGAGCCTAAAGACATTGCAGAACTAATTCAAACTTTGATTAAACAAGAACCATTTGAAGGGGATTCTGATGCTTTCTATGAACGCGAAACTTGGGCATTTGATTTCAAATAGTTAGAGGAATATAGAAATATACTTATTGAGTAAAGTCAAATAATAATTTTTTATATTTCTGCACGTGTTTTAAGATGTATTTGAACAAAAACTATTAATGTATAATGATTACGAATTGATGTTATAGGGTAAGTTAATATAACTCGGTTTAATACAGGCTGACCAAATTAATAAACAAACTAAAAAAAACAATTTCAAACAAATAAATTAAATTTTTAAAAATAAAATTATGGCTTTTAGAATAACAGCAAAAAAACAGATTTATAGTATTGCTTGGAAAGACTCATCAGGAAGAAGGTGCAATATTGAAGCGGGTATGAGTTTCAATATACCTAGTCCAAATTGTAATGGTTATGAAATCAAAAAGGCAATTGAAAATAGTGTAGGAGCAAAATTAACAACTTTTGTTGATGGAACCTCAGATTGGATAATAGATAAATTGTAAAATGGATGACAAATTAATCGCAAAGTTTAGCACAAACGCTTATTTAGGTGGCAGTTTAATTACTCCCAGTACTATTTATTTATTCGCTGATTACATGAAAATAAGTAAGCTTTCATCAACTATAATTAGCCGTGAGGAGCAAATAATTAGGTACAGTAAAATAACTGATTTATTCATCAATAAAGGCGTCTTTAGTTCTTCAATTAATTTTACTCTTGAAAGTGGTAAGGAAATAGAAATGAACGGGCTTACAAAAAGTGATGCTGAAAGAATCAAGCAACTTATTATATCAAACAGTTAATTTTAAATTTGATTGTGACTATTTTTACCAAACAAATACATATTTATTTTATAACAAAAGCCAGCAATAATAAAAACTTAAATTATGCAGAAATTAAATTCTAAAATTGAATCATTTTATATAGAGAGTAATATATGTGGGGATTATCCGCCTATGTTTTACAAAATTCCAAGCAAAACTCAAAAAATTTTATCATTAGGATTAAATCCATCTTTAACCAATGATTTTGAAGATATACTAAAAGAACGAAAACTTACATTTAAAGATTTTATAGGATCTAAAAATATAGAAGAAAGAGAAAAAAAAATAGAAGCCATAATTAGCTATCAAGAAGAGTTAAAATATGGGGTTAATGAAAAAAAGCCTATACCATATTTTAAACATTTAGCTAACTTTTTTAGTCAGTTGAAAAAAAATGAATACAATAATTTTAAGGAAAATGTATATCATTATGATTTGTTTCAAATACGAAAGACAGATTCTAAAGAAGTTATTTCAGTATTTAAAAATGAGTTATTACAAGAAGTTTTTGGCCATTTGGAATATGTAATCTCGGAAATAAACCCGGAAATTATTTTTGTTTTTAACGCTACAGTATCAGGTTTACTTAAAGAGCAAAACTTGTTTTTTAAAGATCAAAAAATAGATGAACAAGATGGTTGCTATTACTATAAAGGTATTCCAGTAATACTTACAAATCAGCTTTCTGGAGGAGCCACATCCTCAGTATATAAAGAGTTGTTAATTTGGAATGTGAATAGAATTTTAAATAAAAAATAAATAATAAAAAATAAATAATAAAAAATGGCAAAAAATTATACCAAATATACCGTTGAAGGTGGTGGAGAAAACTTGAATAAAAGAAAATTGGTTTTTGAAATCGTAAAAGATTATACAGCATTATACAGCGAAATATAATCCTAGTTTTGAAGAGTTACAAAAAGTATTCCCAGACGAAATTCAGGGTTCTTTAGGGTTTATTAGAAAAGAATCGGAGGTAAAAGATTTTAAGCGTTTTAACATGCGTGAACCACTTACAATCGAAAATAAAATCAATGTAGTGGTTTCCAACCAATGGGGAGAAAACATAGCTAATTTCCTAGCAGTGGCCAAAAATTTAGGATATAAAATTTCTTCTAAGGTTCAGGAAGATGAAACTGTAATCGAAGCTCCATCTCTGGGCATAGAAAATAACGTCACCATTACCATCAGTGGGCGTATATCAAATTATATGTTTGGTATTTTAGGAGATGAAGCTTTCGCAGAATGTGAAAAAGCAATTTCTTATGCAAAGGATGACATTGAAACAATGGCCGATTTTGTTAAGATGTTCTATGAAGCGACACTTTATGATGGGGATGGTATGGAAGTTTTCCTAGAAAATATGGATATGGAACAATTCAATTCAAACTGTCCATTATTATCAGAATTTTTAAACAATGTAAAAGAAGGCAATGCAAGTCATCTTCAGTTTTATGAAGAGATTTTAGATATGTCTAGGGAAGAAGTGAATATTATAGAAGATGATGCTTTAATTACAATTACAGTTGACGATAAAGAAATTGTATCAAATCAACCATTGAAAGATTTTTTGGGAGAAATAGAACAGTATGTTGATGAAGAAGATGACCCCAAAGCAGTAGTAATGGCTAAGGAGTTTTGGGCTAAAAATGGAGCTGATTTCGAAATGGAAGAAAGTGATGGATACACCATTAATAAAGCTGCAAATGGCGTTTTACTATTTAACGAATGGATTGAGCCTACTCATTTGTTAGACTACAAAACACGGGAACGAAACATAACTGTAGAGCATGATAATATTGTTGATTTTGATTATTCTTTTGATACAGTAGATTTCAAATTATCAAAATTAGCTTTTTTACAATTTGGAAATGCAGAAGATTTTCATCGCTCAGCCCCTGATTATGTAGGTAGTTATTTGTCTTACGACAATGAAATCATTCGTCCCGATCAAAATATTCATCGAGATAAAGGATTTACTATTCACTATGAACCCACGCTTCAATCGTGTAGTTTTCTTTTAGAAGGATAAAATCCAACAATAAAAAACTGTTGAAATAAGCTGAAAAACAACGTTAAAAAGGAGTAGGTAAAATTTTAAATAAAATAAATTATGTCAACAAGAGTATTCAAATTAAGAGCAAAACAGCAGACAGGAAATGTACCAAAAGGGTATGAATTTCAAGTAGTAGTTGAAAATAAAACGGGTGTGGGCGATGCTGATATAAGACGTGCATTGGAAAAACTTGGTTTTAAAGCACCCGTTGCTATGACTAGTTATTTTGAAAAAATATAAGTAATAGATTTACTATTGAAAAATTTTAAATTATGATGTGGAGAGTAAAGGTAAGGCTAGATGTAATTAGAAGAGGATATTCTAAAGAGGAAACATTCGAAACTATGATGGATACGGATACTATTAGTAAATGCACATCAGACAATGAAAAAAAAATAGTAGAGGCCGCTTGGCTGAACTCAATGTTTCCTGGTGCAGATAAATTAAGAATTAAAAGTTGCGTCAAAATATAACTTGAAAAAAATACTACACATAGACCTAGATGGAGTCATTGCCGATTTTATAACGGCAATGAATTCCCATCCTTTGAGAAAAATTTCTCCATACGATGAACATCCAGATACTATTCCCGGCATCTTCAGAAATTTAAAGCCTATTTTAGGGTCTATAGATGCAGTAAAGCTCCTTTTACAATCTGATAGCTATGAAGTTTATTTTTTGAGTACAGCGCCTTGGAATAATTCTTCAGCATGGACAGACAAGAGACTTTGGTTAGAAGAACAATTTGGAGAGTTAGCCAATAGGAAACTCATTTTAACGCATAGGAAAGATTTGATTAAGGGCGATATTTTAATTGATGATAGACCCAATAATGGTGCAAAGGATTTTGAAGGTAATTGGATTCAATTTGGATCTGAGGAGTTTCCGGATTGGGAATCAATTTTAAAACATTTGCATCTAGTTTAAACAAATTTACAAATTTTTTAAAAGCCATTGATGAAATAATCGTCAATGGCTTTTTGGTGTTAATTGTTTAAATTGATTACCGTCTTTTTTTCTATATTTTTTTCTAATTGATTTTAATAATAATTCTAGAAGGTAGAATGCAATTAATGCAATACACAGAAAAAATAATAAAAAAGATAATATGCCAAATAAAGCCAAGTCTTCATAACTGGGTGCTAAAAATGCAATCAATAAAAACAATAGACTAAAACCAAAAGCAATACAAGCCCACAGAATAAAGTATGGCATTTCTAATTTGCTTTGTTTTGGTAATGGTATTTTTTCACTAACAAAGTCATAGCTTTTCTTAATTATTGATAGCTGTTTAATGCTTATATTTCTAGTTTTATCTTGTAAATTATATTTCAAATTTTCATTTGAATCAATTAATATTTCAGTTTTTGATTCTTGATTTGTTGATTTAGAATTCGATTTAATTTCCAAAATTAAATCTTTTTCATTTAGCGTGATTACAGCTTTTTCATTTACTACTTTAGGTTTTGTTTTTTGAGCAATGGGTTTATTGCCTTCTAAAAATTTATTGCTTCTCCATTCTATGTGGTAACCAAAGCTAGCATGTTTTTTTTCTATAGAACAAGCGTTCACAATCATTATTGTGAATAATATTAAATAGAGTTTTTGTGTATTCATGGTTTGGAGATTCAAAAAATTGTAGAGGATAATTTATTTTGACACTATTAATTTAAACAAATATACAAAAAGCCTAATAACATAATTCCTAGCCCAAATAATAATGTATAAAAACCAACTTTAATTATTGCAATAAATATAGTCCAATCAGGTGAAAGAAAAGCAATTAATAAAATGAAAAATGAAACACTCATGATGAGTGCTCCAATGTAAAACAAGATTGGCATTTCTATATTGTTTTGTTTGAAAAATATATTTTTGTTAAGTTTTTTTAGCTTTTAGTTCTCCGAACTTTTATTAATAATTGGCAATTGATTATTTATTTAGTCTAATCTATTAACTCATGATAGCTTTTTATTTTTTATTCAGTAAATTAGATTCATTTTCATCGTTTTTTTTGGTTGGCCAATTAAAAATTCCTCTGAAAAAATATACAATTGATTTGAATCTTTTTAAATACAAAGGAATTAAATAAATTAAAGACATTACAATGCATAAACAGGCAAGAAATAAAAGAAAATACGAAAATAAATAAGAATGAGAAAAAATTGAAAGAAATGAAAACAATAAACTCAAAAACAAAAAACCCATTGATTTTAAAACATTACCACTACTTTGTTTTGGTAATGGCTTCTTTTTATTAGCTAATTCATAGCTCTTCTTAATTATTGATAGTTGTTTAATGTTTCTATTTATAGTTTTATCTTGTAAATTATATTTTGATTTTTTATTTGAAGCACTTACTATATCAGTGTTCAAATCTTGATTAGGTTCAACAGCATTTGCTTTTGTTTCCAAAATCAAATCTGTTTCATTGATAACAGCTACTTTAGGTTTTGTTTTTTGATCAATGGCTTTATTGCCATTCAAAAATTTATTATTTCTCCATTCTATGTGGTAACCAAAACTAGCATGTTTTTTTTCAATAGAACAAGCGTTCAATACTATCATTATTGTGAATAGCATCAATAAAAGTTTTTGTGTTTTCATGGTATGGTTTTAAAGTAAAAAATTTTATAAAGACATCAAAAGCTTAACTATATAAATCAGTAAGCCTAAAACAATGGCTGCTATCCCCAAAATTAGTAAATAATAAGCCACTATTAAAAGTGCGACAAAGGTTGAGAGATTGAAAGACAGAAATCCGATTATAAACGACAAAACACCAATACCCATTAAAATACAGCCTAAATAAAATAATATAGGCATTTCAACATCACTTTGTATTGAAAATATGTTTTTAGTTGGTCTGTTTTCCTTAGTATATCTATTACTATTTTTAATTATTGATGCTTTTTTATTACTTATTGTTTTAGTTTTTATATTTGCCTCAAATTTCACTATTTCATTTGAAGCACTTACCAATTCATTATTCATTGATGAATTTGCTTCAACAGAATTTGCTTTTGATTCCAAAATCAAATCTGTTTCAATTAGTGTAATTATAGCCTTTTCTTTTACTGCTTTGGCTTTATGAACAATGGCATTATTACCCGCTAAGAATTTGTTGTTTCTCCATTCTATATGGTAACCAAAGCTAGCATGTTTTTTTTCAATGGAACAAGCGTTTAACACAATTATTATTGTGAATAATACTAAATAGAGTTTTTGTATTTTCATATTTTGGGATTTGTTTCAAAAACAAACAAAGTCATTCACCAACATATAAACTAATTGATTTGTACTGATTAGCAATTTATTATTTGCGTTTTGTACTAAAGCAAATTAAAACTGTCATCCTTTTTTTTAATAAATTAATTCACACTAATTTTGGTAAAATAATTTGCTTTATATACCAAATTTAATATTTGCTAGTTAATTTAGCTATTTAATTATCCAGAAAATTATTTAATAATTATATATTGCTCTGCAATATATAATGCTACAACTTAATATAATCCTTACAGAAATGCTTAAAAAGAACTTATTTAACACTAAAAACATCATTTATTTGTTTTTATCTTTCATGGTATTTTCTTGTTCAAATAAAATAAGTAAATCAAATGCTTCAGCAATAGATTTTTGCAGCAGCATTCATAGAAATGATTCATTGAGTTTTTCGAAAGAGTTGAAGCCTGTAGAAAATCTAATGAGAGACAAAACTGGTGTTTATGTTTTGGAAGACGGTGGTGGTTCCATGGTGGTAAGGGCTTGGTTAAGTGAGTATGCCGAAAAAACAATTGACATCCAGTATTTCATTTTTTCAACTGATAATGTTGGACTCATTGCTTGTGATTACTTAATTAGAGCGGCCGATAGGGGTGTAAAAGTGAGGCTTTTGGTAGATGACATTATGGTGGAAGCAGATGGACATGAATTATTAATGATGGACTCACATGAAAACATTGAAATAAAAGTATATAACCCAGGTGTAAATCTGGGTAAAAATCTTTTTAGTAGGATTTCAAAATTTGCCACCGATTTTCAATCTGCCAATCAGCGTATGCATAATAAAACTTTTACTGTAGATGGAAAAGTTACCATTACCGGTGGCCGTAACATTGCCGATGAGTATTTTGATTACGATCATGAATATAATTTCAGAGATAGAGATGTGCTTTTATTAGGCAAGGAAGTAATTCAAGTTACAAACTCTTTTAATAGTTTTTGGGAAAATAAATTAAGTGCTCCTGTAAAAAGTTTGGTTAAAATTGATTCCAATTTATATAACAACAGCAATAGGTTTGAAAAATTGCATCGGTATGCTTGTAATCCAACTAATTTTTGGCCACAGGTAAGAGAAAGAATAAAAAATCTTCCTTCAGCTTTTAAAAGTATTCATGAGTCGGGTAAAATGGTTTGGCTCGATAGTGTGAATTTTATTTCTGATATTCCTGGTAAAAACAATGGAGAAAAAGGATTAAATGGGGGAGGAGCAACAACCGATTCGCTGATTAATTTGGTTAAAAATGCAAAATTCTCCATTGATATTCAATCGCCCTATTTGATTACAACAGCCTTAAGTCAAAATTTATTTAAAGCTGCCATTGACCGTGGAGTAAAAATAAGAATTCTTACAAATAGTCTTGCTTCCACCGATAATTTAGAAGCATTTAGCGCTTATCAAAAAGACAGGGAAAATCTTTTAAAAGCAGGCGTGAAAATTTATGAATTTAAACCTGATGCTGCCGAAAGATATAAAATTATGACGGGTGCTTTGCAAGAAAAAATAAACTTTACACCCATATTTGGGCTGCATGCAAAATCGATGGTGATAGATGGAAATACAACTGTAATAGGCACATTTAACTTAGATCCTAGAAGTGCGAATTTGAACACGGAATGCTTTGCTGTTATGTATTCAAAACAAATAGCAGCGAGCGTTTTAAATGGAATGAATATTGAATTTAAACCAGAAAATTCGTGGGAAACTACACTGAAATTTAATCCTGATTCTAAAGTAAATAACAAGAAAAGAATGATGACTTTCACCAAGAAAATTTTCCCGAAAAGTATTTTATAGTTCCGAGGTATATCAATGAATAATTTTAAATAAAATTACGGTAGCTTATATTTTATTTTTGGAAGATTTTGGATGTTGAATTAACAAAATCACAATTTCATCATTCATACTTTATACTTTAACAATGAATGGAATTATTTTCTAATAAATTGCTTTTCTAATACTTGAGTTGTAACAACATTTTTTGAATTTAAATATTCAATAATGACTTTTTCGTTATTTATACCTTTTATTATACATTTCTTTTTTGACTTTATGTTTGACTCATTGTTCATAAAAGTAACTACAACTTCCTCACCAATATTGAAACCAAAAATGTAATTGTTTTCAGTACTTGAAGTAGCTTTATAAATATTGTAAATGCTTCTTTTAAAAGGTTTTTTTATTCCAGCGTCCTTTATAATTACTTTATCGTTATTACCAAAACTAAGTAAGGTAGCTTTGTTAATTACTGTTTCGTGTTCACCATTAAAATAAAGGTATAAAATAGAATCTCCAACACTAAAACCGTTAATTGCAGGAATTTGATTCATGATTGAATCATTTCCAGGAATACTATTGCAATCATGTACATCGGCAGAAACGGTAACTACTGTGGTATGAAAAAGCAAAAAATAAGTGTTTTTATAGTCAACTGAAAAGTTAGAAAGTTTGATACCTTTTTTGTAAGGGAATTTTCGGTATAAATCGTTTTTAGCTTCAACTATTAATGCATCTTTACTCGAACCTCCAATTCCTAATATTTTTGTCGTGCTTGCGGTTCCAGTGGCTATATAAATCATAGGACAATCAATATGCGCACCACTTGATATATTGCCAGTATGAAATGAACATGCACTCAATAAAAATGCAAAACTTAAAATGGATATTATTTTTTTCATACTCTATGTGTTTTTAAAAGTGAATTATTTTAACATTTTTCTGTTTTCAACATTTTCTAAAATCAACATTTGTTGTATCGCTATTTGATTCAATTTCATTAACCTATTTTGTTGTGTTATATTTTCATTTATCAAAAGAGCATTGATGTTTTCAAGGTTTGAAAGACAAATTAACTCATTTATTTGTGCATAATCCCTCATATTTCCTTTTTTATCTGGGTTTAAATCCCTCCATTCTTTGGCTGTTATGCCAAATAAAGCCATATTTAAAACATCTGCTTCATTAGCATAAACCTTCGATATTTGATTTGGCGTTAATTCATTTGGAATCAAATTTTGTTTTACTGCTTCAGTATGAATATGGTAATTTATTTTGGCTAATTCTCTTTTAGCATTCCAGCCAAATTGCTTTTGCTCTTCTTCTTTTAATCGTTGAAATTCTTTGATAAGATATAATTCAAACTCTACAGAAATCCAACTTGCAAATTTGAATGCTATATCCTTATGCGCAAATGTGCCACCGTATCGTTTTGCAGATTGGCGATGGGCGGGCTTTTCAGTACAAAAGTTAGTTCGGAGAACTGAACTTTCGGCTACCACAAAACTGTCATGCGGAGACGGAACCCCGCCTATTGCCAATGTGCTGTTATGCGTTGGCCATCTATTCAAGTTGTCTAACGTCAATTTTTTCAAGTCCCTTTATATATCTGCGTCCTGTTTTCAAGTCTGCTGTCGAGATGAATAAAATTCTTTGTCCTAAGTCTTTAAGTTTCTGACCTTCCATTTCTGTCACTATGAAAAAATTGTTTCCTGTCTCGGTGTTATAAATTTCATTCCAAGAAAAAACTACTCTGTATCCGTCTGAAGCGATAAAGACGAAGTAAAATTCATTGAGAAACTTTGGCTTGTCATAAACATATATAATTGATGCAAGCAAAGTCTTGAGAGGAATTCCACTCATTCCAGTCAAGGTGTCTTTAACTTCTCCATTGTGATTGTAAATAATTTGGTCTTTTATTGCTGTCTTAGGAAATGTGTCAAGGTCTGCTAATGTGTATACAGTTGGATTTTTTATTTTACCCGTCACCTGTAATGAATCGGTAGGAGGGATTGTCCTTTGTGCGCATACTGAGAAGTTTGTTAGTATGGCAATTATCAAAATTAGAATTCTTATTTTCATATATTGTCTGTCTTTTTTGGCTTACGCATAACTACCTGATTTAACAATAATACCAATTGCATCGGTATTTGTAATCCATTTCAAAGGTGATAATGTAAAAGCATTTAAACCAGCATTTTTTTTAAACCCCTCGAATTCGAGGGGTTTAAAATTCTGATTATATAAAGTTTCCCAAAGACCTAGAAAGTCAATTGTATTCCTATTTCTCATCCAATTACCAATAACAGCACTAGAATCGTCTGTTTTGTGTTTTGCAATATCTGTAATAGAAATATAATCAGCCTCATTTAATTTTACAACTGATATTTCGGAATTTAAAACCTTAATTTTTGCCATTTGCTAGTTCTATATTACATCACAATAAATAATACTTATGGTAATAAAATTGATATTATTTTTTTCATAATTAATACTTCAACATTGACCATTCAAAATTCAACATCCAAAATCTAAAATTTAATACAAACATTCTTTTGTTCTGTAAAAAACCTTAAAGCTTCCCAGCCTCCTTCGCGGCCAACTCCACTTTGTTTCATGCCTCCAAATGGAGTTCTTAAATCACGCAATAGCCAGCAATTAATCCAAACAATTCCGCTTTTTATTTGCGCTGCCATGTGGTGCGCAGTATTCAAATTTTCAGTCCAAACTGTAGCTGCCAAACCATATTGTGTAGCATTTGCCATTTCCAAAACTTCTTCTTGGGTTTCAAAAGGAGTTAAGGTAACCACTGGGCCAAAAATTTCTTCTAAATTAGTTCTACAGTTATACGCTAAGCCTTCTATAATGGTTGGTGCAATAAAATATCCATCCGCATTTTCACCATCCAATTTAACAGGGTGTCCGCCTAATAAAATAGTTCCACCTTCTTCCTTGGCAAGGTCAATATAACTCAATACTTTATCAAAATGCATTTGACTGGCAATGGCGCCAACTTTGGTATCATCGAGTAGGGGATTGCCTACTTTCATGGCTTTTGATTTTTCAATAAATGCTGCTTTAAATTTTTCGTAAATTGGTTTTTCAATAAATATTCGTGAACCACACAAACATATTTCGCCTTGATTGGTAAATGAAGAACGAACACTTTCAGTAACTGCTTTATCGAAATTACAATCTGCAAAAATGATATTGGGATTTTTCCCTCCTAATTCTAACGATAATTTCTTAAACATAGGCGCAGCAACTCTTGCTATTTCCGCACCAGTTTTAGTTCCGCCCGTAAATGAAATCACCGAAATTCCTGGATGTGCAACAATGGCCGATCCCACTTTTCCTCCTAATCCATGCACAATATTTAATACCCCTTTTGGCAATCCTGCTTCAATGCATAATTCCGAAAACAAATAGGCGGTCATTGGAGTAACTTCACTAGGTTTTGCCACCACACAATTACCTGCAGCTAGGGCAGGAGCTATTTTCCAAGTAAATAAATACAAGGGTAAATTCCAAGGACTGATACAACCTACAACTCCAATTGGCGTGCGCAAAGTATAGTTAATGGCGTGGTTTCCCATGGAGTGCGACTCGCTAGCAAAATGCTCGATTGCGGTAGCAAAAAAGTGGATATTTTCTACTGCTCTAGGTATTTCACCTAACTTGGCTAACCAAACTGGTTTACCTTGATCAATGCTTTCAGCAATGGCCAATTTATCAATATTTTGTTCAATTAAATCGGCTAATTTCAATAAAATTTTGCTGCGATTATTTGCACTCATATTGCTCCATGCTGGAAAAGCATCTTTGGCAGCTTGATAAGCTAAATTTACATCAGTTTCATCGCTATCGGGGCAAAGTGAATATACTTTTCCGGTAGCGGGATTGATATTTTCTAAATAGTTGTTGGCCGTTGGTTCTTGTAATGAACCATTGATATAGTTGGCTATTTTTTGCATTTTGAGGTTTAAAATAAACAAAAAAGCTTAGCGATCTTTGGAATTAAACTTTCTATAACCGCTGTCGTTAGCTCCTAAGGTTGGGTTATTATTGGGTTTATTATTTGGCTTCCTGTTATTAGGATTGTTGTTGTTCCTGTTATTATTAGGATTATTCGGATTATTATTAGTTCTGAAATTCCTGTTGTTATTATTTCTTTGGTTTGGATTGTTATTATTCTGGTTGTTGTTCATTCTACGCATTTGTTGCGCTTTAAAATCTATTTCCCCAGCATCGTTTATAATAATTTTACCTTCACTTAATTGAGCTAAGTGAGCCATAATTTGTTCGTCACCAATTACTTCATCATTCCAATTTCTGCAGTTTGTTTTCATAAAACTACCTATGGCATTGATATATGAAGTTTTAAATTGCCCTTCAGGCAATTCCGTAACTTTATGAATCATTTTTTCAATATTTTTTCCGTAAAAACGATAGGTAATTCGTTGTTGCGGATATTTCATGGCTGCAGGTTTTACAAAAACAGTTTCTGGAGTTGGCTTCGGGTATGGCGATGCTAAATCTAATTTAAAATCAGAAATAATGAATAAATGGTCATATAATTTGTGTTTGTAATCAGCTATGTCGCGCAAATGGGGATTCAGCTGACCCATTAAAGTCAATATTTCATCAGCAACTTTTTGGCGTTTTTCAACGTCTTCAATTTTGGTAGCGTAATCCACCATTTTTTGAATACTGCGTCCGTATTCCGATAAAATTAATTTACTGCGTTCAGTATTGTATTCTAAACTTAATTCTTTTCCCATAAAGGCGCAATGTAACGAATATGATTTAATATATAAAAGAGATTTTTATAGCAATTACGCCTTTATTTTTTCTTTCATTTTTATAACTTATAATTAACATTATGTTAAGTAATGAATTGAACAATTAAAAGCTATATACATACAAAAAGCCAATTAGAATAAACTAATTGGCTTCTCTTCTATTTATAAATATTTTTAAAAATTATTTTGCGGATCTAGCTGCTTCGTCTTTTTTAGCTTTATAATCCATCGATTTACTTTCATTTTTCATTCCAGCATAAATCAATTGTAAACTATAATAAGCATCTTTTAAATATGCATATTTTAAAGCTCTTTCTTCTGGAGTTTTTTCAGGTTTCATTTGCGCATATTCTTCCACTTTTAAAAACTGTAAAATTGCTACATTGAAAATACTGTCCTGAACTTTCTTCAAAGCATTGAATTTTTTATCGTATTCGCCTTGTGTTTTAACGTCAATGCTGTTAATTTTATTGGCAATTTCTACAGTTTTATTGTTTGTTAAAGCCCCTAAGTTATAGTAAGCATCTATCATTTCTGGATTTAATTCTATGGCTTTGAAATAATCAGCTTCAGCTTTTGCTGAATATTCATTCGCCTTTTTAGCTATATCAGTGATTTTAGCTAACTTTTCTTTTGCCGAAGCTTCTAAAGTCTTTTTAGTAGCTACATTCTTTTCAAGTTTTGCTTTTTTAGTAATTGAACTGGCCTCTTCTCTTATTGCTTTTATCTCTTTATTGAATCCACCTGCAGCATTGTCGTATAAATTACCTCTGGTATAAATTAATTCCGCGTCATCAGGTTTTTGCTCGTTTGCCAATTCCACTTTCGAAAGTAATTCGCTTACTTTTCCCATAGTTAAATACAAGTTTATTTCCAACCCTATCAAATCTTTCTTTTCTGGAAACAATGAACGGCCTTTGTCTAAATAGGTAATTGCTGTAGCAGTATCCCCTTCTTCTAAATATATATTTGTTAAATAAAAGTAAATCAAATGATCCTGATAATCTAATTCTACTAATCTTTTCAAATATTTTTTTGCATCATCATCATAATTCTTATTTCCATTTATTGTTAAATCGATATTTAAGTTGGTGTTTTGCTTTTCACTATTAATACTAATATTGCCTTTTATTGTAGTGCTTTTTCTATTTAATGTATCCCCTTGCTTAGATTTAATCCTTTCTTTGTTTGCAAAATAAAACTGATTGTAAACAATTGATTTTTCTGTTAAATTATTTGTCTTCATGTCACCAAACTTATCGTAAGGTAACAAATCAATTACTAATTGATAGTATGATTGCGTTTTAGCATAATCACCTCTTTTGTTAGCATCGTAAGCAGCAGTATTACAAGCAAATGCAGCGTTAACAATATTGTATTCCATTAACTCTTTATACAATTCTTTTTTGTCTAATTCCAAGCATCTTCTAGCTGCTAAAGCCCATTTTTCGGCTGCATCAATGTCTAAGCTTTTAAACTTTTCTGATGTAAAAATTGTATCATAAATGGCAGCGCGGAAGTACAACATTTTTACATTGTCTTTGGTATCTGGATGTTCAAATGCAGCATCTATCGATTTTTTTGCATCTTCTATTTCTGAGTTATTAAAATAAAGTGCGGCAGATTCTATCTGACTTTTTTGAGCCCAACTACTTGCTGTAATTAAGCATAATAAAATTAAAAGTGATTTTTTCATAATTATATATTGTTGTTTTTAAATTCTTATTTCACAAAACATTGGCCAAAAGTAATTGTAAAAAGTTTATATGCAAAAGTCATCCTATTTTTTAAAAAGGTTGCTTTTAACTTGTTAACTTTTCATTATGTTTGTTATGCTAAAACTAATTGTAATGATCGCCTGTTGCGTTGTTCCATCAGTATTTTTTTGTTTTCGGTAAATTGATCAAATTGTGCAGTTTCATAATTACTTATAGTTAAAAGCTCCAAATCATTATTAGTTCTTACCTTATAGTTTTGCTCTAAATCAATGATTAAATCATTGCATTTATTTTCTTTATAATCAACGCAAACAGTAAAACTTATAGCAGAATTTTGCATTACATTTATTTTTACGCCATACTTGGCAAATAATGAAAATATACTGCTTAAGTTCTCCTCTACTATAAAACTAAAATCTTTGCTGGCAATAGAAATCAGCATTTGGTTTTGCTTAAAAATATAAGTTGAAATTTTGTCTTCTTTTTCCTTGGAAACCCCTACTATTGTTCCCTCGTCATCGGGATTAATAAATGATTTTACAAACAAAGGAATTTCTTTATTTAACAAAGGTTGAATGGTTTTTGGATGAATTACTGTAGCGCCATAATATGCCATTTCAATGGCCTTGTTATAACTCAATCCTGAAATTTTCACTGCTTCAGCAAACTGTTTTGGATCAGCATTCATTACACCGGCCACGTCTTTCCAAATGGTTACACTTTCAGCATCCAAACAAAATGCAAAAATAGCTGCACTGTAATCAGAACCTTCGCGCCCCAGCGTTACTGCAGTATTATCGTTACTGCGACCAATAAAACCTTGTGTAATTACCATCTTTTTTAACACAATTGGCCTTAAAGTTTTGGCTATTTTTTCATTGGTTAAAGTCCAATTTACCTTCCCTTCGCGGTAATTATTATCGGTGCTTATAAAGTTTTGTGCATCCATCCAACGGTTTTTTAATCCGGCTTCGTTTAAATATGTACTCACAATTTTAGTCGATAATATTTCGCCATAACTTACTATTTGGTCGTAATGATAATCGTATGAATGTTCGGGTTCGGATTCCAACAAACACTCTAATTCTATAAAAATATTTTCTATTTCATCAAAGGCATGGCTTTGTGTTTGTGGTAGTAGTTCGTTGATAATATTATTATGAAATTCCTTTACATCATCAAAAGTAGATTGTTTGTCATCGGTTTTATTGAAATAAGCATCTAATAATTTTTCTAATAAATTAGTAGTTTTTCCCATTGCCGATATTACTACTAGCAAGTTATCATTGGCATAGCCCCCCAAAACCTTTGCTACATTTTTTACTGCATTTGCATCTTTTACTGATGCTCCCCCAAATTTAAAAACTTTCATTCAATATACTTAAACTTTGGCGCAAAATAAAACTAATATTTGATTTTTAATGGATGATTTTTAGAATGGCTAATTGCATAT
>CANGGG010000040.1 GCA_947453415.1 Bacteroidota bacterium
GCAGCTTTGGCAGCTATCATTCCATTCACAGAATCTTCAAAAACCAAACATTCTGTTGGCAATACATTTAACATATTGGCCGTAGTTATAAATACACTTGGATGTGGTTTTCCATAAGGTTCAAACTCGGCACTTACTAATAAATCAAAGTAATGGCGAATGTTTAATTTATCAACCACTACATTTATTAAACTCATGGCGCTCGATGATGCTAAAGCAATTTTATAACCATTGGCTTTGCAAAGCTCCAAGGTTTGAATAACACCCGGCAAAGCATCAGCATTTTCAATAATTAATTGCTTTACAGTTTCCAAAACATCAGCTTCTACTGCCTCAAAGTTTTGGAGGCCCCAAGGTTGGTAATTATACCAATGTGCTACTACTTCACTTAACCTAAAACCCATTACTTGGCGCAGTAATTCATCGTTTAGGTTTAACCCTAATTTACCAAAACAAATTTTTTCAGCTATTTTCCAATAAGGTTCTGAATTGACCAAAAGGCCATCCATGTCAAAAATAATTGCTTTAATCATTGTTCTTTAATAACCCAATAATTTAAGCATGGTATCAGGCGTTTGTTGTTCCGCAAAAACTTGATAGTTTAAAGTTCCATCTTCGTTTTTATCAATAATAATATGCTTTGGCGCAGGAATTAAGCAATGTTGAATTCCACCATATCCGCCCAAACTTTCTTGGTATGCTCCTGTATGAAAAAATCCCATTACCAATGGTTCTGCATCTTCTGTTTTGGGCATAAATACTTGATTGGTATTGGAATCACTGTTATAAAAATCTTGACTATCGCAGGTTAAACCACCTAAATTTATGCGTTGAAATTCTTTGTCCCAATTATTGGCTGCTAGCAAAATAAACTTTTGACCAATTCCCCAAGTGTCGGGTAAAGTAGTAATGAAAGAGCTGTCAATCATTAACCATTTTTCTTTGTCGTTTTGTTCTTTTTCACCAATTACTGAATATAAAATTCCACCACTTTCGCCAACCGTAAACGAACCAAATTCAGTAAAAATATTTGGAACTTCTATGTTTCTGCTATCGCAAATGGTTTTTATATAAAACACAATTTGATCTATCATGTATTCATAATCATACTCTACGCCAAGCGAAGTATATATTGGCATTCCGCCACCAATGTCTATGGTATCTAATTCAGGGCAAGCTTCTTTTAAATCGCAATACACATGAACCAATCGAGCTAATTCACTCCAGTAATAAGTAGTATCTTTTATGCCAGAATTAACAAAGAAATGAACCATTTTTAGTTTAAATAATTCATTGTCTTTAATTTTTGAATGATATAAATCTACCACTTTTTTATAGCTCATTCCTAAGCGAGAAGTGTAAACAGAAAAGTTAGGTTCTTCCTCAGTTGCTATTCTTATTCCAAGCTTAGTAACGTTTGTAGTTTTGCTTGCTATTAAATCAAACTCTTCCGGATTATCTAACACACAAATTAAATTTTCAAAACCAGCATTCACTATCTTTGCCATGTTTATGGCATAAGGTTCGTTTTTAAAACCATTGCAAATAATGTATTTATCAGTTTCAAACTTTCCTTCTGCATGTAATTTACTAAGAATTTCTAAATCAAAAGCCGATGAAGTTTCAATGTCAACATTGTTTTTCAAAGCTTCATTTATTACAAAACTAAAGTGTGAGCTTTTGGTGCAATAGCAATAAAAATATTTTCCAGCATAGTTATGCTTTGCAATGGCTTTGTTAAAAAGTTCGCTTGCTTTTTGAATTTGGCTGCTTATTTTGGGTAAATAGCTAAACTTTAAAGGCGTGCCATATTCCTTTACCAATGCCATTAAATCAATGCCATTAAAATGCAAGTGATTCTCAATAACCTCAAAACCATGACGAGGGAAAAAGAAAGTTTGATGAATTAAATCGGTGTAGCGGTTTCTGAGTTGTGGTGTCAATGCGTGAAAAAATTAAATTGTTTTGCGAATGCAATTTTACATAATCCAAAAGGTTTTTTTGTATGATTTTTTTGTGAAGTTTTAGGCGTTCCGCATTGTAGGATTTTTTTGGGTATCAATTGAAATTATTATTGAATAAGATAATGTCGGGGCAACCCTTGCGGTTGCCCAAAATATAAGATTGCATCAATTGAATTTGATTGTTTAATTGGGCAGGGGCAAGATGTAATTGTGCAACCGCGAGGGCTGCCCGTAACAGATTGGGAATTGCTGAAGCACAAATTAATTCGAATGCATCTATTTATACGGATTCATTAATTCAAGTGAGTAAATTGATTTTATTATTGAATAAGATAATGTCGGGGCAACCCTTGCGGTTGCCCAAAATATAAGAATGCATCAATTGAATTTGATTGTTTAATTGGGCAGGGACAAGATGTAATTGTGCAACCGCGAGGGCTGCCCGTAACAGATTGGGAATTGCTGAAGTGCAAATTAATTGATAATTGAGAAAAGGCTTGTCTTGTCTCTCCCACATTTTATTGCATCTTTGCAGTTGCATGAATTACGAAAAAATTATTTTAAAAAGTGGCAGAGAACGTTCGTTACTAAACCGTCATCCTTGGGTGTTTAGCGGTGGAGTAAAGCAAATGCCAAAAGCGCCAAATGGTTCCATTGTGGAAGTGAGAAGCAATGCCGATGAATTGTTAGGTTATGGTTTTTTTGCTCCAAACAGCCAAATTATGTGCAGGCTTTTTGAATTTACCAGTGAGCCAATGGTAATTGATGAAAACTATTGGAAAGAAAAAATAACCCGTGCCTTTAATTACCGCAAATTATTTATAAACGCTGAAACCACCAATATTTACAGATTGATTCATGCGGAAGGAGATTTTTTTCCGGGAATAATTATCGATATTTATAACCAAGCAGCTGTTTGCCAAATACTGGTAAAAGGTGTGGAGTTAATTAGTCAAACTATTTTTGATGCATTGCATAGTTTAGGCTTTCACCATATTTATTTAAAAACAAAACAAAGCACCCAATTATTGGAGCAAGTTACTGATGGAAACCGTTGGGTAAACGATGCCGCATTGCCAATGCCAATAGAAGGAAAAGAGTATGGTGTAAAGTTTAATATCAATGTAGAAACAGGACAAAAAACTGGTTTTTTTATTGACCAACGCGAAAACCGTAAAACCCTTGGTGAATTAAGTAAAGGCAAAACTGTTTTGAATACTTTCAGTTATTCGGGCGGATTTAGTTTGTTTGCTTTGCAAAATGGCGCTACTTGGGTTGATTCAGTAGATAGCAGCAAAGAAGCCATTGAATTATGCAATCAAAATGTGGCGTTAAATGGTTTAACAAACCACGAAGGAATAGCCCTCGATTGTTTTGATTATTTAAAACAATGCGAAAAAAAATATGATATCATCGTGTTGGATCCTCCTGCTTTTGCAAAGCATTCAAGAGCCGTTGCAAATGCATCTAGGGGTTATCAAAGTTTAAATAAATTGGGCATTGAAAAGGTAAAACCTAACGGATTAATTTTTACTTTTAGCTGTAGTCAGCATATTGACAAAGATCTTTTTAGAAAAATAGTTTTTAGTGCCGCAGCCGAAACAAAAAGAAATGTTCGCATAGTCCGCCAATTAAGCCAACCCGATGACCATCCAATCAATATTTATCATCCTGAAGGGGAATATTTAAAAGGATTGCTGTTACATGTGGAGTAAAAAACAGTTGCCTAATGTTGGTGAAAACACCAACCTCAGGCAAATCCTTCTAATCCTGATTCAGACATTCTCAGACAAATTTTTTCGCCAAGCCAAATATCCTTTGATTGATAAAATGGTATAAATGAACATGAGCAATGCGTAAATTTTTAAATTGCTTTGCATATATAAAACAAGGCTTGCCATGTTTAAAACAATCCAATAAAGCCAAGCTGAAAGTATTTTGTGAGCTTCTTTAAAAGTAGCTACAAAGCAAAATAAGGTAATACTGATATCAAGGAAGTTTACGTTTTGGGTGAATTTATTTAGGACAAAATTTCCCAATATAAAAGTTAATAAAATGCCCGAACCAATTACATAAATATGATTCATGATTGGCCATTTGTTGACTGACAATTGCTTATTGCTTTTCCCCCATATATACCAACCATAAACAGCCATTATGGTATAAAAAACATGCAAAATGATTTGTCCGATTAATTGTTTTTCGTAAAAAATAATCAAGCCAAAAAGGGAAGCTAAAAACCCAAACAGCCAACAAATTATGTTTTGTTTGATGAGAAAATAGTTATACAAAAGTGTGGTTAAAACAACCAAAATTTCGAGTGTTTCTATGAACGAAATTTTTATTGAATCCACGGTAAAGCATTGGTTATGGTTTCTTTTTGTTTTGCATCAAAGTTGCTTTTAGCAAACCAGTTTTTCATCGCTTGTTTATATTCAAATTGACCCGAAAAATGATTCGCTAAATCAGTTGCTGGACCAGCTAAACGACCATTATAAGATAACATAGCATAAAATATATTCATTGCCAATTCTTCATCTAAAATATTCATGGTTTTAAAACTATTGAATGCATTCAAACGTGTTCTAAATTCGTAAGCAGATGAAGCAAATTTGTTTTGTGCTAATAATTGTATTCGGGTACCTATACCATGTAAAATCATTATTTCATTGCGTTTTATTTGAATAATATTATTCATTCCAAAAGTATTTTGAGTAGCATCTACAATAATTTTTGCCATTTCGTAATCTTGAAAATTTACAACTAGTTTTTCCATTGAAGTTTTCACTACATCGTAACTTGAATCGGAAAGAGAACGAACATAAATTGGCTTCCATTCTGGAGAAATGACTGCTAATTTATTCAACACATTTTCCCTCACAATCGACTTTGAATGATTCATTAAACCTTGCATTGCTTTTAACGTTTCAACATCTGTATCATTGATGAGTTGATTCACTATTTCATTGATTATTCCGTAATGTTTTTCAGTTTTTAGTGCAGCTAGCAATGCTGTTCTTTTGCTTTCAATCGTTGATTTTTTAAGCGCAACAACTGCATCATACCTATCTAAATAATTTGCAGCGCCTTTTAATTGAGCAAATAATTCTTGTTCCGATTTATTGAAAATTACTTGCTTTAAAATATTTGAATTGGGGTCGAACAATACAAAAGCAATTTTCTTTTTACCCAAATTAGGAATCTTTACCACTTCAAAAGCTTGGCTTTGCATTTCTTTTACGCTATCAAAAGTTCCATCGGTATAATGCACTTCTATTGCCAATGGCATTTTAAAATATTGAATGGTTTCATTTGTTTTTTGAACTTGTTCAATGGCTATTTCAGTAGCTTTTGAGCCATCGTTATAGGTTAAATCTTCGTAATGAATTTGATAAATGGGTTCGCCACCTCGAGCAATCCATTCGTCAAAAAACCAATCTGCATTTAAGCCCAATTTATCTTTAATGGCTTGTTGCATATCGTTCATTTCTACGTTGGCATAAGCATGCATTTTTAGGTAATGATTCAAAGCACGTTTCCATTGCTCCGCACCCAAAACATATTCCAACATGCTAATAACCGCGGCACCTTTCGGATAAACCCTGGCAGTTCCACCAGCAGTATGACGCACCGCGTAATCATCTTTTTTTCCGGCATCTACCGCTGAATTTTGTTGCGCTCTGCGCTGCCAATCCCATTCATCAGTTCCTTCTAATTCTTTATAAAATTGTTTTGGATAATACGTTGCAAAACTTTCTTGCATCCAAGCATCACGGCTATCGCGGGCGGTTATGAAATCGCCAAACCATTGGTGAGTCATTTCATGGCAATTTACACCAATGTAATTTCTATCTAAAAAAGCACGTTCATCTACATTGAAAAAATCACCAAAAATAGTAGCAGTGGTATTTTCCATTGCACCAAAAATAAAATCCTGAACCATTACTTGGCTGTAACTTTCCCAAGGATATTTAATACCTGTTTCCTTTTCCAAAAAATCCATCATTTGTGCGGTGTAGCGATAAGTTGGTTCCATTCGCTCTTTGAATTCTGGATAATACCAGTTTTTTAAAGGAACACCACTTTTGGTTTTTGTTTCATTCACTGCATATTTTCCAATGGCAAGCATCAATAAATAGCCCGCATGAGGTTTTGTCATGGTGTAATTCCATGTAAAAGTTCCATCTTTATTTTCTTTTTTACCTAAAAAAGTTCCGTTCGATAAAACTTGATAATTCTTATCGAACGAAATAACCGTTTCGGTAATAAATTTATCGTTCATATCGTCATACATTGGAATCCATTGGCGGTTATCAATTCCTTGTCCTTGTGTCCAAATTTGCTTGCGTACTGCAAAAGGATTTGAAACCGCATTTTCCTTTTCATTCCACCCAATAAAGTAAATTCCCCTACGTGGCGAAGCTTCATATTCAAACACAATAGTTCCCGTTTCGTCCCATTTTAAAGGTGTGTTTGGCTTTACCCAAACTCCTGTTTTTGTACTTGAAAACTTTGCACTTTGGTTATTATGTAAAACAGATTTGATGGTAATTGCAGGCGCATCAAAAAAAACAGAATCTACTTTTTGCTGAAGCACCATAAAGTTATGTGTAACTTTTCCTTTTACCAAACCTTTTTCAGGAACAAAACTCACTTCCACTTTCATTTTAGTAATATCTAGCGAATGTTCACGCGAAGTGGTATTATCTTTTAAATAAGCAGTATAATTTTGTTGCGCTTGCAGCTCAATATTGAAAAAAAATAAAGCTGCTGCAAAAAGTTTTTGATAGGTTTTCATTTAAAATTTCTTTGATTAATTAGTAGATAAATTCATTTCGTTTATTTTTTTATGCATCATGCTGAACCAAAGTTTTGGAACTGCTGCAATAAAAAATAAACCTGCGTAACCCGTTGGTAATACTGGACTGTTATGGTAAGTTTTTAAAGTATGATAAGGCTTTGAAGCATAATAATGGTGGTCGGCATGGCGCGATAAATCAACCAAAACAAAGCGACTTACAAATTTATCACTTTGCCAACTGTGTTCTTCCGTTACCCGTTGATTTTCGTTTCTGCTCAGTCCATAATGCTGAATATAATTAACATATTCTAATAAAAAATTGGCAAATAAACATTGAATTAACCAAGCGCCAACAGCTATCATTCCAATAAAATAATACACCAAAAACAGCAATAAAGCTTGTAAAACTAATTGCCTAATTACATAATTTTCTAAACCGTAAGTCATTTTATTTTGGGTTTTTAATCGTTGGGCTTCTATTTTTAAAGCTCCCCAAAATTGACCTGAAACTGAACGCACAAAAAAGGCATATAACGATTCACCAAAACGAGCGGTTGCATGGTCTTTATTGGTTCCAACCCATTTGTGATGAACTTTTAAATGGTCAATATAAAAATATAAATTTCCTGCTGAAAACAGCAATAATTTACCTAACATTCTTTCGTATTTTACTTTTCTATGAATGTATTCATGCGATACAATAATGGCGGAAGTTCCTGAATTTAATGCCGTGCTTAAAGCTGCGCCTACCACAAAATAATCGGTTAAAACATGCGTGTAAATTCCGTAAAATAAACTTGCCACCGACATTAATTGAAATGGAATATGCAGTAACAAAATAAATTTTGGAATAAAATCATCCTGATCACTTGCATCGTTCGAAAGAAAATCTTTGGTAATCCATTCTGAAACTGCCAAAAAACCAAGTGAAAAAACAAAATTGCCTAAGGCAAAAATCCCCCCTGTTAAATTGCCATAAATGGCTACTAAACCAGGAGTTAAACTAAGTATATACAGCCAATTTCTATTCATCAATTTCCTTTTATTTTAATTTGTTTTTATATAGTTGAATGGTGTTATGCAAACCTAAGTAAATGGCATCGCAAACCAAAGCATGACCAATGGAAACTTCTGCCAAATTTGGAATATTTTGATTAAAAAAATGTAAGTTTTCTAAATCTAAATCGTGGCCAGCATTTATTCCTATACCTAGTTCATGTGCGCGAATGGCTGCAAGTGTATAGGGTTTAATTATATTTTCTTTATCAGTACGAAAATGCTGCGCAAAATTTTCGGTATAAAGTTCTATTCTGTCGGTTCCCGTTAATTTTGCTCCTTCTATCATTTCTAAATTTGCATCTACAAAAATGGAAGTTCTAATGCCTTCTTTTTTAAAAACTTTGATTATATCAGATAAAAACTGATGATTTTTTAAAGTATCCCAACCATGATTACTGGTAATTTGAGTCAAAGAATCGGGAACTAAAGTTACTTGAGTTGGTTTGCTGTCTAACACCAATTGCACAAATTTGTCTTCCAACGGATTTCCTTCAATATTAAATTCGGTAGTAATTATTTGCTTTAAATCAAACACATCGGCATATCGAATATGGCGTTCATCGGGTCGAGGATGAACAGTAATTCCATCAGCACCAAAGTTTTGACAGTCGATGGCTACTTGAACCAAATTTGGATTATTGCCACCACGAGCATTTCTAATGGTAGCAAACTTGTTGATATTTACACTTAACTTCGTCAAAATTTTTAGCTTTTGGGATTTATATTGTTTACAATTTTACTAAATAAAATGAAGTAGGCTGTATAATTTTAAATAGTTTTGAAAAATATTTTTAAAAACAAGCAAAATGATCAAATTAGGAGAAGTAAATAATTTATTGGTAAATAGAGGCAGCGCAATGGGATTTTTCCTAATTGACACATCGGGAGAGGAAGTGTTTTTACCTTTTAAATACGCTCCAGATAATTTACAACTGAAAGATGTAATTGATGTTTTTGTTTACAACGATTCTGAAGATAAAATAATAGCAACAACACAAAGACCCAAAATTACAATCAATAGTTTTGCGGCACTTAAAGTAGTGGATGCCGCTTCTTTTGGTGCATTTATGGATTGGGGATTAGACAAAGATTTGTTGGTTCCTTTTAAAGAACAAGCTACTAAAATGTATGACCACAAAAGTTATGTGGTTTATTTGTTTTTAGACGAAACCTCCGACCGATTAGTGGCTACCACAAAACTAAACCGATATTTGGACAATACTGATTGCGATTTAAAAGCAAATCAGGAAGTAGATTTATTAGTTTTTGAAGATTTTGATTTGGGATATTTTGCCATTATTAATAATAAATACAAGGGTTTAATTTACAAAAACGAAATTTACTCACCTATAAAAGTTGGTGACAGTTTAAAGGGTTACGTGAAGCAAATTAAAGAAGGAAACTTAATAGATTTAAGTTTACAGAAAATTGGATTTGAAAACATTGACATCAACTCGCAATTAATTTTGGATTATTTGAAAAAACACAATGGCGTGATAGCACTTCACGATAACAGCGATCCTGACGATATAAGAAAATTGCTGGGCATGAGTAAAAAAACTTTTAAGAAAGCCATTGGTATTTTATTCCGACAAAAATTGGTAAAAATAGAAGCTAAACAAACAGTTTTGGTGTAATTCATATTGATACTTTTTTATGATTTTAATGAAAAAATGAAAATAATTTCCTTTTTTTTAAAATAATCAAACTTAGAAGCCTAAACTTGCACCGCAAATAAACACACGTAATCTTATTTGCCATGCTTAACCAATCTGATAAATTTTACACCGAAGGTTTAACCTACGATGACGTTTTAGTTTTACCCGCATATTCTGAAATATTGCCCCGCGAGGTAAATACTACCACACAACTTTCTAGAAATATTCAAATAAAAATTCCAATTGTTACAGCAGCAATGGACACTGTAACTGAAAGCAAATTAGCTATAGCTATGGCGCAAGAAGGCGGAATTGGCATTATTCATAAAAACATGAGCATTGAGCGTCATGCTGCTGAAGTTAGGAAAGTAAAACGTAGCGAAAGTGGATTAATTTTAGATCCAGTTACATTACACGATTCTGCTACTTTGCGCGAAGCGCTTAAATTAATGACTGAAAATAAAATTGGCGGCATTCCAATTATAAACGACAATGGTAAATTAGTTGGTATTTTAACCAATAGAGACTTACGATTTGAAACAGACATGAACAAATGCGTAAGTGATATTATGACCAAGGATAAAATTGTTACTGCGCCAGAAGGAACTGACCTAAAGCAAGCAGAACTAATTTTACAGCAATATAAAATTGAAAAATTACCGGTTATTGATAAAGATAATTTCCTAAAAGGTTTAATTACTTATAAAGATATTTTAAAGGTTAAAGCACATCCTTCCGCATGTAAAGATAAGCATGGCCGTTTGCTTTCAGGTGCAGCAGTTGGCGTTACTGCCGACACTGAAGAAAGAATTCATGCTTTAGTAAAAGCTGGTGTAGATGTAGTAATTATTGACACTGCACATGGTCATTCTCGTGGCGTTTTAAATGAAGTAGCTCGCATAAAAAAATTGTTTTCAAACATTGATATCATTGCAGGGAATGTAGCTACAGGAAGTGGCGCAAAAGCTTTAGTTGATGCCGGTGTAGATGCGGTTAAAGTAGGTGTAGGACCAGGTTCTATTTGTACCACAAGAATTATTGCGGGAATTGGCGTTCCTCAGTTAACTGCTGTTTATGAAAGTGCCAAGGCAATAGCAGGAAGTGGTGTTCCAATCATAGCCGATGGTGGAATTAGATACAGTGGCGATTTGGTAAAAGCCATAGCTGCTGGTGCAAGTTCTATTATGTCGGGTTCTATTTTTGCGGGCGTGGAAGAAAGTCCAGGAGAAACGGTAATTTATGAAGGACGTAAATTCAAATCGTATCGCGGAATGGGAAGTATTGAAGCCATGAAAGAAGGAAGTAAAGACCGTTATTTTCAAGATGCTGAAGACGAAATTGCTAAATTAGTTCCTGAAGGAATTGTTGGAATTGTACCGTTTAAAGGAACTTTAAAAGAAGTAGTTTACCAATTTGTTGGTGGTTTAAAAGCCGGAATGGGTTATTGCGGAGCAGCAACAATTGCTGATTTACAGCAAGCAAAATTTGTAAAAATAACTTCTGCAGGTGTAAAAGAAAGCCATGCACACGATGTAAGAATTACCAAAGAAGCTCCTAATTATTCGAGGAACTAAAGATTATAAAACAACAAAAGATGCGGTTGTCTAAAAAGCTATAAAATCCTCGTCATTTCGAGCGGAGTCGAGAAATTAATATTCTCGTTTTAAAATATTTCGACTTCGCTCAATGTGACAAAATGGAAAAGTCTGTCCTTTTTAGAATGCCCCATGTTTTTCTAACTATTTCTAAAGTTTCTATTGTCAATTCCCCACATCAATTTTTCGCGAAGGGTTTGTAAATAATTTTCATTGTTTAAGCGTACCAAATTCATTTTAAAATTTGCTTTGCTTACTGCTAATTCCGAATCTGATTCTATGCTTTCAGAACGAGAGTCTAAAGTGGCTAAAAACGAAGTACTGCGGCCTTCTACTTGAAATGAAATCACATTATTATCAGAAATAATAATTGGACGCACATTTAAGTTATGCGGTGCAATGGGTGTAATTACAAAACTGGCAGAGGAAGGATATAAAATTGGACCGCCACAACTTAAATTATAACCGGTAGAACCGGTTGGAGTAGAAACAATTAATCCATCGCTCCAATAAGAATTTAAAAATTCACCATTGATAAAAGTGTGAATGGTAATCATACTTGAACTGTCTTTTTTATGAATTACAAAATCGTTCAAGGCATATTTTACACCACCAAACATATTTGGTTTATTGCTATCTAGCTTTAAAACTGTTCTAGAATCAATGCTGTAGCTGCCTTTTTTTAATTCTTCAACCATGTTAATGGCATCGCCTGCTGAAACTCCAGCCAAAAAACCTAATCTACCGGTATTGATACCAATAATTGGTGTTTCTTTTTCCCTCACAAACTCCAAACACATTAAAATAGTTCCATCGCCACCTATGCTCACTACAAAATCAAAATCTGTTTTTGTAAAGTCATTATAAGTATCAAAAGTTTTTGTTTTAGGCGACACATTTAGCCCGTTTCTTAATCCATCTTCCAAAAACTTTCGGTAAACAGAAAAATTAATTTCGCTGTTTTCTAAATAATTGAAAAACTGTTGAAGTTCGGTATAACGTTCTTCTTTAAAATATCTACCAAAAATGGCTAAATTCATCGTTTTTATGTATTCAAATACTTCATTAACCAATCAAACTTTTTGTTGGTGGAATCGTCTTCATTTAAATTTGGAGTGCTAAAAATAATTTGATAATTAAACCTTTCAAAAGTAGCAATGATATACTTTAAATCAATAATATTATATTTTAACGAAACCTGAACATTGTTGTTTTCATCGGCCAAAGGAAACACATGAGCATATAAAATTTTAGCATTATTTACTTCCGTAATTCTTGCTATTTCTGCCAACGAATAACTTTGAGCATTCATTTGTAAAACTATAATTCCACCATCTTGATTTAAGCTGCTATTTTGATAAAGCAGCTTTGCTAAATCTTTAGCAGCAATGATTCCTTTAAAATTTTGCTCACTATCTACCACAGGAATAGTACTCAAATTTGAATTGAAAATGATTTTTAAAACATCGTAAAAATGCGTATTTTCAAAACAATAAATGGGCGTTGGATTTAAAACATTTACAATGTTTTCGTTTTCATTGTTTAATAAAATTTGCTCATTTACAATTCCAACTACTTTTAAATTCTGAACGATTGGCAAATCTTTTACTTGCCAATCTTCCATAAATACCAAAGCATTGGCAGCAGAATCACTCGGTTTAAGGGCAAATATTTCGTTACTTATTAATTGATATGCAAACATTTAAAAACAATGGTTTAGAACAAATATAATTAGACTTTTTTGCTTTCCAATATTTAAAATAAAATTCAGCTGCGTTTTATGGAATATGATTTTTTACCATTGATACAAAATTGCTAATTATTTGCAATCCATAAAATGTTTGGCAACTTTCAGGATGAAATTGCACTGCCCAAATGGGTAAATTTTTATGCTTAAAAGCCATTAATTCATTGTTACAACTGGCAGTTGCAATTAATTCGTTGGGCAAATTATTTATTACTAAAGAATGATAGCGTGTGGCTTCAAATTTTTCAGGTACATGCTGAAACATTTCATCACCATGATGAATGATTAAATCTACTTTTCCGTGCCTTGGCAATATTGCTTTATTTAAGCTAGCACCAAAAAATTCGGCAATGGCTTGATGACCCAAACAAACACCAAAAATTGGCGTAGTTTTGTAAAATGTCGCAATTAACTCCATCACAATGCCAGCATCTTTTGGCTCCTTTGGACCAGGTGAAATAACAATGGCATCATACGTTAATAACGATATTTCAGCAACAGTAATTTGATCGTTCCTAAACAACAAACAATTTGCACCACATTCCTCCAAATAATCTTTAAGCATGTGAGTAAAGGAATCGTAATTATCGAGGAGTAATATTTTCAAATTTTGAGAAGGTTATTACAAATATTAATTACTTCATTTGCATCTATTTCATTGATTGATTCAATTGAATGATAAAGCGTTTGTTTTTTTAAATTTTCTACATCTGATTCAGCCATTTTTATAACATTTTTTGAAAAAACAAAATGTAAAAAAGGTGCCATTTCTTTTGGATATGGAGTAAAACGACCATAATGTCGTCCATTGCCAATACAAATAGAAACGGTATGCGTACATGCAGCAATATGAATTGCACTTGAATCATTGGTAATTAAAAGTTCCGCATGGTTAATGTAATTGATTAATTCAGTTAAAGAAGTTTTGCCACATAAATTTGTTATTTGATCATTGGAGCATTTTGCAATTATTATTTCACCTAAAGGAAAATCATTACCACTGCCACAAATAATAATTTTAAGTTTTGTATTATTGATTATGTGCTTAGCGCAAGTAACAAAATTATCTATTGACCATTGTTTTTGAACTTCTCCAGCACCAGGAAAAAGAACAATATAAGGCTGTAAATCGGTTTCTTTATTTTTTAGAGATATAACTGGAAAATTCAAATTAACAGCAGCTTCAATAAATTTTTCAATAAATTTTTTGCTCCTATCAAACTCAAATTGAATTTCAGTTCCGGTATCAATTAATTGGGTGTACCAAAAATTAGATAACAATCTAAACAAAGAATAACCATTTGATAAATCGGCTTTTTGTCCAATTTTTTCAGTGGCATTTATTGCCCTCATGATACTGTCGCCAAAAATAAAATCTCGGGAATACGATGGATTGATAGCAACACTAAATTGTTTGTTGGCTATTGATTTTAAAATTGTTTTTCTGTAGTTAAAGTCAAACTGAAATTTTGATTTATTGATCCAAATAAACTCGTTTACAAACTCACTATCAAAATTTTGGGCTAAATCTTTATAAAGTTCGTTGGCTATTAAAGTAATTTTATACGTTTTATATTTTTTAGAATTTTTTATTTGTTCAATAAAATTTCGAAATAAAATATAATCACCTATTGCATCCGTATGAACAATGATTAGATTTTTATTATCATCTTTAACAGCCGACTTATAATTGTTTCTTTCTAAAAATAACAATTTTAAACACTTTAAAATATATCGTAATCGAATTTTGGTAAACATAAGTTAAGTTGAATTATCTAAGCAATGTTACTGTTCCATGATACTTATTTGTTTCATTAATTATATTAGTGGCTTCTAAAATATAAAAATAGACACCCGAAGAACATGGATTGCTCAGATAGTTCCCATCCCACCAAATTATATTTGGTGAACTGGTTTCATATAATTGTTGCCCCCATCTATTATAAATTTTCATGTTTAAATGACTGAAATAATTTTGAGTATAAGAAACCTCAAATTGGTCATTAACATCATCACCATTGGGTGTAAATACATTCGGAATAAATAAACTACCTTTAGCTATTGATTTTATATTTAATGAAGAGGTATCCGCGCATCCAATTGAATCTATAACTATTAAACTTATTATATAATCTCCACTGTCTTTAAATTCAATTTTAGCATTAAAATTATTATCAATTAATTTATTGCCCATTTTCCAGTAATATTGGGTTCCACCTAAACTCGAATTGTTAGTATTTACTGAAAATGGTACAATTCCACTTAAAGGTAAAGCAGTAAAAATAGATTTAGGTTTTGAAATATTTATTTGTAAATCAGCTTGAATTGGACAATTGTCTATTGAATCTTTGATAATAACTGTATATCGTGTTGGTGTTGATGGGTTTAAAACTGGGTTGGCAATACGAATATTATTCAAAGCCTCATTAGGATTCCACAAAAACCAATTGGCACCACTTGAAGTTAAGTTAACTTGGTAATTTTCATTTTGACATATATAGGCAATACTATCCATATTTAAAGTTGGTTTATTTTTTACAAAAACTTCAACGGTATCAAATGCAACACAGTTTCCATTGCCACTTTTAAGTATGTACTTTTCGTTTTTTTTTGACCAAATTGAAGTATTCAAGTTAGTTGGATTAGACATAAAATTATTGTTTAACCAAATGTTTGCAGAAACATTACTAGTGCCGTTTAAATTAACAGTATCATCTATACATTTATAAATATCAAATCCAGCATTACATAACGTGGATGAAGCCACTTGAATTACAACAGTATCAAACACAAAACAATTGTAATTTGATTTAACTTTTAAAATATATTTAGCGTTAACAATAGGCTTTGCCCAAATTACCAAATTACTAGAGTCAAGAAAATTATTGAACTCATCTAACCATGTATAAGATGTTCCAGAATAATAGCCTATTAATTGAGTTGAATCACCTAAACAAATAGTTTGATCTTGATTTGCATAGCTAAATGAACTTGAAACAAAAACTTCAACGGTATCAAATTTTGAACATGAATTGATGGTCGTTTTTAATATATACTTTTGGGTGGTAATAGGATTAACCGTTGGATTTGGTAAATAAACATTATCAATATTAATATTAGGAGTCCAAAAATAATTTGCATTCAGACTTTGAAAACCATTTAATTGAACAGCATTTCCTTTACAAATAAACTTATCAGAACCAGCATCTGAAATTATATTATTTACAATTACTTTTACAGTATCATAAAATGTGCAGCTACCATTACTAGCTCTCATTATATAATTTATTGTTGAGTCTGGATAAACCTTTGGTGTTAATGAATTAATAATGTCTATTTTGTAATTCGGAGACCAAATAATATTTGCTCCGGATGAAGAACTTCCATTTAAAACTAACGAGTCTCCTTTACAAATTGTTTTATCTAAGCCAGCGCTTACTGATATTGGATTGGTATTTAAATTGTATAAAAACGATGCTTCCGTTGCTGTTAATACCCTATTATATAGCCTAACATCATCTAATAATCCAACATAAAAATATGATTTTGGAAAACCACAAACACCACCGTTACCGTCATTCCAACATCCATAAGTAGGAGTATGATGATTTCCAACCCAACTTGAACTTAAATTAATAGTATTTACTAAAACACCATTCTTATAAATTTTTGATTGAGTAGGACTTGCTGTCCAAACAAAATGAACCCATCCGGTTGAAGGAACTGATAAATTTACGTTAACACTTGCAAGTGTTGAGTTTTGTTTACTTGAGGTAATTTGCTGATTACCCATATCTACATAATTATCTTTTCCACATGAATTATCCCCTTCCCAAATCAACCCTCCAGCGATACTCGTACCATTTTGTTTTACCCAAAAGCTAATAGAAAATGAAGTCATATCTGACAAGTTTTGTCCAATTTCAATGTAACAATTTGAACTTCCATTAAAAGCAACAGCAGAATTTATATTTCCAAATCTGTCATTCACATATGTTGTTCCATTATATGAGCCATTGAAGCCATGACCTGTAGCATCAATAACATTACCGGAAAAATTATGACACCAAACTAAACCACTATTTATGGTGTCAGTAGAAGTACAGCTAATGCATTGAGCATTTGTCTGTTTATATAATAAAATAACACTTATGAAAACAAATAAATTTATCAATTTAAAATTCATAAAATAAGCTATTATATTATAGTTTTAAATGGGTTTGTTTTACTTTGCTATTACTTTTAATTCAAAACTATAAATTCTTGGACTTAATTTATGAAAAGATGTTTGTAATACAAAATTCCAGAAGTCTTCCCTTAATTTGTGAATACCAATTAGGCATTTAATAATTAATTTCTTACCAATATTCATATTAGTGGTTCCATCTGGGTCTATAAATTCTATTTGATTAAAACCAGCAGCTTTTAAAGTATAAATGCAGCTACCTGAAGTAAACATTATGGTATGAGTAAAGTCTTCGTAACGCCAGTAAGCACCTGTATAGGATTGTGCATTTGGAACCAATAATAAAAAGCTTCCATTTTCAGCAAGCAAGTATTTTTTTATATGAGTTAATGTATCAATTATAATGTCTTTATCAATATGTTCTAAAACGTGGCTCATTACTATAAAATCGTATTTTTCAGTACTGTTTTTAGCAAATTCTCTAATATCAGAAATTTGAATGGCATTTAAGTTTTTATTTACACACTCGTTTATTGATTCATTATTGATATCAATTCCAGTTAAATTAGTATATCCTTTTTGTTTGAGTGAAAATAAAAATTGACCGAAACCGCAACCAATGTCTAAAAATTTAGTGCCTTTATTTGGTGGCAAATTTGAGTTCAAATATCTTGGAATACTATATTCGCTATAATAGTTAGCATCAACCTGCCTATTATTGAAATATTCGCTTTTTTTTACGTCTTCGTTTGTTATCATTTTTATATTAAATAAGTTGTTTTAAGTTCAAAGTTTGATTTGTAATAACATCAATTACAGGTAAGTCAGCACATTTTTTTATAGCTTCAAAATCGTCAATAAAAGTTAATTTCCCCTGTTCATCTCTATTTTGTCTCGACATAGCTTTAACGTATGATTTATCAGCAGTAGTTGGCAGCATATTTTTTAATTTGTCATTTCTAACAAAATAAGCGTTGTTTCCATTAGAGTTACAACCGACTAAAGTATATCCTTTTTTGATAGCCAAATGTTCCATTGCTTTTAATGAAGCGCCAAAATACAAATTAGAATAATGTTCGTTTGTAACATAAAAATTATTTTTATACGGCACCGTAAATGCGGCTTTGTTACCAAACATACTGTTGTACTCCATGATTACAATTTCAGGGTTTACTATATTCAAACATTCCCACAACCAATAATCGTTGCCATCTACATCAATATGTAAAATTCCTATGTCCCCTTCAAAACCAGCATTTTTTATGGTTTCGTTTAAATTTTCAACAGTTAAAAATTGACAAACAGCTGTAATATTGTATCTCCAACTAATTTCATCATTTTTTATATAATTAATATTCTCTTCAGAACCATCAAGTACCAAACCTTTCCAATTATTATTAATTAAAAGATATCGTGTGTTAGCTTCTTGATAATTTTCTACTCCAAACTCTATGAAAATTTTATTTTCAATTCCAAGTGTGTGAATTAAATATTGAATAATTCCATCATCGCCCCATTGAGCAAATACAGAAAATTCAGCTTCTTGAATGTTTTCTAATTTTCCTGCGTTAGAAATTACTTGTTTATTTATTGTTTGAGCCGACAAAACTTTTAGTTTGTCAAATTCATGGTTAAAATAGACCCTGTACTTGTCCATACCAATTAGGCTCCGAATTACTTTTTTCAATTAATTAATTTAATATAGTGTAAAAATTTTTTGTAAATATAAAATATTATGCTTGGATTGAAATAATGATCCAAAGTATATTTATCTGCTTTCTTGTTAATAGCTATGATAGAAGGGTTTATAATTTTTGAAATAGCGAACGTTCTAGTATTTCCTAGTCCAAGTATATCGTTTCCGTTAGTATGAGTTCCATTGGAATCAAAACCAATATTGCTGACCAAATTTTTATTTGGAATTATACTTAAACCATTGTTCTTCCAAATGGCATAAGTCCATTGATAATCCCAAGTATCAATGGATGATTGTATAAAGTTGTTATATAATTTAGTCCAAAATAGACGTTCTTTTTTTGTTTCGAAATTTTTTTCAATAAAAATTTCAATTTCTTTTTTGTCTTCAATTTCCAACTTAACGTTATATAATTTCCAAGCTCTTTTCCAAGTTGCCCAACCCCAAATATGGTTGTATTTTGAGAAATAAAAAGATCCATCGCCTCTAGTAATTCCATCTTGAAAATTATTACCGGAAATATGCATTATTTCCTTATTTTCCTTAAATTGATTAAGTAATTGCTCACAAAAATTGAAAAAACTTTCATTTGGCAAACAATCGTCTTCTAAAATAATTCCCTGCTCTTCGTTTTCAAAAAACCAATCAATAGCTGAGCTTACGGCTATTTTACAGCCCAAATTTTCAGTTCTTAAAAGGGTTTTTATTTCACATTCCCAATCTATTAAATCTATAATACTTCTTGTTTCCTTACAAAGCAAATCTTCACCTACTTTGTGTTTTCTTGCTCCATCGGCAGCTATGTAAAGTTTGGCGGGTTTTATCCTTTTAATACTTTCAAACACCAGTTTTGTAGTATCTGGCCTATTAAATATTAAAAATAGTATTGGAGTTTGAAACACGTTTTAGTATAAAATTTATTCACCAAAAGTAACAAAATGTATATATTTTTCAAGATTTATAATTTTTTAATTGATAAATTAAAAAACTAATTTCGCACGCATAAATTTTTTTTAAAAAATTAAAAAAATGATTAAACAATTTTTTGTATGCACCATTATATTTTTTAGCTTTTTTTTATCTAAAGCTCAAACTTTTAAATGGGCTCAAAAAATAGGAGGCACGAGTTCTGATTTTGCTAGGTCCATAGCAACAGACAATAATGGAAACACTTTTATAATTGGAGGTTTTAACGGAACACTGATTTTTCCTGGAACAGGGAGTTTGGCATCAAGGTCATTGGTTTCAGTGGGTCAAAAAGATATTTATATTGCAAAAATGGACTGTAATAAAAACTTAGTTTGGAAAAATTCCATAGGAAGTACAGGAAATGAATGTGCTAATTTTGGCTTTCTAAAAATTAAATACGACAATAAAGGCAATTTATATACAATAGGTGCATTTAGTGGTTCGGCTACTTTTACAACTACTTCTGGAACTTCTCAAACTTTGGTTTCAAATGGAAGTGATGATATTTTCCTTGCAAAATATGATACGCTCGGTGTTTTAATATGGGCCATTAAATCGGGCGGAACTACTACAGACGAAGGTTGTAGCATCAATATAGATTATAATGGGGATATTGTAATTGGAGGTTTATTTAGTGGAACTGCTACTTTTGGTACTACTTCGGGTTCAACCATTAACAAAACAGGTTCCGCTAGTCATGATTTATTTATTGCAAAATATTTGCCCTCAGGCATACTTCAATGGGTAAATACTGCAGGAGGAGCCGGCCTAGAATTGGCAATTGATATTTGTTTTGACAAACAAAATAACATATATATTGCAGGAAGTTTTGGTTATTCGGGGGCATCAACAACTTTTGGCACTATAACAATAACAAATGCTTTAAAATGGGGTGGCTTTATTGCAAAGACTACAAGTAACGGAAATTGGATTTGGGTGAATAGCATGGGTAGCGCTGCTGACGAGGGAATGTCAAGCTGTGTATTAGATGAGTTTAGTAATGTTTATACCATTGGTCATTTTGGCTTAGGTAATTCCGCTTTTAGTTCAAACTCGCCAGGATCAAGCTTACCCTTATTAAACAATGGAGCTTACGATGTTTGTTTATCATCGTACGATAGTGCTGGTGTATTAAGATGGGTAAAAGTAATTGGTGGAACAGGGGTTGAATATGGATGGGATATTTGTTTTAATAAAGAAAACAACCTTATTGCCTCTGGTTATTTTAACAATACTGTAAATTTTGGAAACAGTGTGATTCTTTCTTCAAATGGTTTAGGCGATGGTTTTATTTGTACTGTTGACCCCACAAATGGTTCAACTATCAATGCATTAAAAATGGGAGGTAGTGGGGAAGATTATTGTTATGCAACAGTTCCCGATAATTTTGGCAATTTATTCACTTGTGGATTTTTTTCTAATACTGCAACTTTCGGAACAAATACTTTGATAAGTTCAGGAGCCGAAGATTCTTATTTTGCAAAAATTGCTCCTCCTAATCCATTCAAACTTAAACCACCTGTTTCAATTAATTTGTGTGCCGGTGATAGTTCAATTCTCTATCCTATTGATACGTTTAGTGGTGTTACATTCCAATGGTTTAGAAATAATTTAGCCATTGCAGGCGCAAACAAATTTTCATACAAAGCTAAATTAGCTGGAACTTATTTTTTAAAAGTTACTAATAACTGCAATGAAATAGACTCATCGGAAACCATTACATTATCATTTAATACAGCAAGTGTAAACGCAGGCAATGATGTTACTATTTGTAAAGGTGATAGCGTTCAATTAAATGCAATTGGTGCAACAAATTATTTTTGGTTTCCAAGTATAGGACTCAGTAATGTGAACATAGCAAATCCGTATGCAAAACCAGCAGATACCACCACTTATATTATTAGAGGAGTAACGGGCGTTTGTTTGGTTTATGACACTGTAAAAGTAATTGTTAAACCAATATTGGCGCAAGCAGGAATTGATTCAACCATTTGTTTGGGCGATAGCATTCGTTTAAATGCAAATGCAATTGGTACGGCCTATTGGCAAAATTCATTGTTTTTAACCGATAGCAACGTTTTAAATACATTTGTAAAACCAACAAATTCTATCAATTATACTTTAAAAGTTACAAATTTAGGCTGCTTAAAATATGATACTGTTCGCATAACAGTTAATAATCCGCAGGCAAATGCTGGAATTGATAAAACTATTTGTTTGGGCGATAGCGTGAGAATGACAGGAAGTGGAACGGGTATTTTTAAATGGAGTCCAAATTATTTTTTATTTGATAGTAGCCAACTAAACTCATTTGTTAAACCTCAAATTACAACCAATTATTTGCTTACAGCAAGCATTGGCCGATGCATTAAAAAAGATACAGTACAAGTTTTCGTTAACCAAGTTTCAGTTCAATTAGGACGAGATACTTCACTTTGTTTTGGCGACAGCATTCGTTTAACGGCTTCAACAATTGGGAGTATTGCATGGCAAAAAAACATTGCAATTTTAGATTCTACTATTTTAAATCCAATTGTAAAACCACAAATTACTTCACAATATATTTTAGAAGCAAGAAGCGGTGTTTGTGTTAAACGCGATACAATAAATTTGCTTATTTATCATCCAATAAGCAATGCTTCCATTAACCAAAATATTTGTTTAGGCGACAGTATTCAGCTAAATGGAACTGGATATAATTCACTAAAATGGTATCCAAGTATTGGTTTAACCGATAGTTCAATTGCCAATACTTTTGCTAAACCAATTACAACAACTGATTATATTTTATTAGCTAAAGATGGTTATTGCATTGCTCGCGATACCGTAAGAATAAATGTTACTTCAGTTTCAGCAAACGCTGGAACCGACAAAGGTATTTGTCCTGGCGATAGCGTTCAATTAAATGCCAATGCAATTGGTTTATATTATTGGGAAAATAACTTGGGTTTATCAAATTACACGGTTTTAAATCCGTATGCAAAACCCACCATTACTACAAAATATATCATAACAGCCACAAATAATACTTGTATAAAACATGATACTGTGCAAGTGAATGTTTCATTGCCATTGGCACTAAACGCTGGTAAGGACACTTCACTTTGTGTGGGTGATTCTATTCAATTAATAGCAACTGGTGGATTTAATTACAAATGGACTCCAAACACATTGGTTAGTGATTCTACTATTTTTAATCCATTTGTTAAACCAACTACAACTACTAATTTTATTGTAAAAAGTGGTTTCAGTGGTTGTTTATATGCTGATACAATAAATGTATTGGTTAGAAATTTACCAATGATAGATGCTGGAATTGGGGGACAAATTTGTGTGAACGATAGTTTCTTATTACAAGGAAGTGGTGTAGGAATTACTCGTTGGTATCCTAATTTTTGGGTTAAAGATTCAACTTCATTGATTACTTATTCCAAACCATTAACTACCACAAAATTTTATTTGAATGTAAATAATGGATATTGCAAAAACCTTGATAGCGTTACCATCATTGTAAATAACCCTATTTCAATAAATGCCGGATTAGATAAAACCATTTGCGAATTTGATACCACTTTTTTAACTGTTAATGGAGCCACTGAGGTAAGGTGGAATTCGGCAAAATATTTAAGTGATTCTACTTCCTTAAATCCTAAAGCATTTCCAATTACAACTACTAAGTTTTTTGTAAAAAGTATCAATGTTCAATGCCCTGCATTCGATACTGTGCAAGTGAATGTAAATCTGAAACCATTAGTAAATGCTGGCAATGACACCATTCTTTGTACTGGTTTTCCTTTTCAATTAAACGGAAAGGTAGTGAATGGCGATATTTTTTCATGGCAGCCAGCAAACGAAATAAATAATCCAACAGTATTAAATCCATTTTTATCCATTCCAAAATCAAAATATTATTATTTAAATGCTGTAAACAGCAATGGAAACTGTTCGGCAAATGATTCTATAAAAATAACAATGGATAGTGTTATTGCCATCATTTCTTCCAATGTTTCTGAAGGAGGAATTCCTTTAAAAGTTCAGTTTAACAGTAACTCTATTAACGCAAATTCCTATTTATGGGATTTTAATAAATTGGGTAGTTCTATTGTTGAAAATCCTATTTATATATTTGAAAACGAAGGAACATACGCTGTAATATTACATGCTAAAAACAATAACGGCTGCGTTGATACTGCCATGCTAACCATTATAGCAAGTGGCGAATTAATCATTCATATTCCTAATGTTTTTACACCAAATAATGATTTAATAAATGATAATTTTGAGAATAAACTCAGCAGCTATGGCAATTTAAAATATTTGAAAGGCACCATTTGGAATAGATGGGGTCAACAAATTTATGAATATTACATGCCAAATGGCAAATGGTGGGATGGAACTTATATGGGTAATGATTGTTCGGAGGGAGTTTATTTTTATATAATAGAAGCAGAAAGCAAGTTGGGTAAAAAATATAAAATTCATGGAACAGTAACCTTAATGAGGTAAATAATATTTTACACTAAAACCAAAATATTCTCTTATTTTTGACGCTTTGATATTTTATTTATGTTAAACAAACTACTAAAGTCATTTAATTTTCAACTTATAAAAACAAACCAATCAGAAAACAAATTTCCTGATTTTGAACCCTCGTTCAATTCAATTATGGAAACTTGCAAACCATTTACAATGACTTCTGAAGAAAGGCTTTATTCGTTTAACAAGGCAGTTGAATACATAGTAAAAAACAATATTGAAGGCGACATAGTTGAATGTGGTGTTTGGAAAGGGGGAAGTTCTATGTGTGCTATGTTAAGTTTGGTTCAATTAAATGCTGCTAACAGAAACTTTTTCCTTTATGATACTTTTGATGGAATGAGTGAACCAAGCGATATGGATGCTGATCTTTTGGGAGTAGATGCTAAAAATCTTTTAAGTCAATCAGAAAAAACAACTGAAGATGTAATGTGGTGTTACGCTCCAATAGATGATGTAAAAAACAATATAGCTAAAACTCAATATCCTTCAAATTTGATAAATTATGTGAAAGGAAAAGTAGAAGATACAATTCCCGAAACTATGCCAAATAAAATAGCTATTTTGCGATTAGATACTGATTGGTATGAATCTACCTACCACGAATTAGTTCATTTGTTTCCAAAATTAGTAACAGGTGGAGTTATTATTATTGATGATTACGGCCATTGGAAGGGTGCAAGAGAAGCAGTTGACAAATATTTTAAAGAACAAGGTGTTCAAATTTTATTGAACAGAATAGATTACACAGGTAGAATTGGAATAAAAAACTAAAATATGCTTTACGAAGAATCACTTTGGTTTAAAAAAATTATTCAACAATATGCACAGCCAAATGCATTGGTTTTAAATATTGGTTCAAGTACAAAAGAATTTACAGAAGTAACTCAACCTTATATTAAAGTAAACTTGTTTGATGAGTTTGCTAAAAAAAATTGTACAGTAAAAAATATAGACATTAAACAAGCTGAAGGCGTTGATTTTGTTGGTGATGTGACTGACCCTTCATTTATTGAAAAACTAAAACAACAAAATGCTTCATTTATTATTTGTTCAAACTTATTGGAACATTTAACTGATCGAACATCATTTTGTGAAGCATTGGTTAAAATAATGAATGCTGATACAAAATTAATTATTTCGGTTCCTTATAATTTTCCATACCACGAAGATCCAATTGATACCATGTATCGACCAAATTTAAACGAATTACAACAAGCTTTTCCCTCTTTAAAATTAGTAGAAGGACAAATTATAGATTGTGGTACTTACTTTAACTATTCCACCAAACAATTAGACACAATTAGCAGGTTGGTTTCATTTTTTAAACTTTCGGTAGCTAGCATAATTGCTTCACTTAATAATAAAGAAAAACATGAGCGTTTAGCTGCTAATTTTAAACATATTTCTGCTACTTGTGCTATTTATAAATTAAATTAAACAGTGATTCATATAGCATGTGCAGCCGATAATAAATATATACAACACACTGTTGTAATGCTTACATCATTGTTTGAAAATAACAATGAAAATCAAATTCACATTCACTTTTTTAGCGCTGATTTTAGCACCGAAAATGAAAATAAAGTAAAGCAAACTGTTTTTAAATATCAGCAGCTTTTTACGTTTTATCCATTAGATGCTTCACTTTTTAAGGACTGTTATGTTTCTGATCATGTATCATTTGCTACCTATTATAGGATAGTAATTCCTGATTTTTTAATTCATCAAACCAATAAAATTTTATACTTAGACACAGACATCGTGGTTTGTGAAAACCTAAAACCATTATGGGATATTAATATTGAAAACTATACCATTGGAGCAGTAAATGAAATAAATGATGAAGGGCCTTCTAGACTTGGGTTTGAAGAAAAATATAAATATTTTAATGCTGGAATATTATTAATAAATGCAAAAACGTGGGTTACAGAAAATTTAAAGGATACATTGTTTAAATACATAAAAACACATTTCAACAAATTAACTTTTTGGGACCAAGATGCATTAAATGCTAATTTATATAATAAACGTTTAATAATTGATCCAAAATGGAATCAGTTAAGTTCTGTTTTTGAAGTAGATAATACTACTTTATTAGCCTACTATTCTACCAGTGAAATAAAGCAACTAAAACAATTTCCAGCCATTATTCACTTTTCAGGATCTTCAAAACCATGGGATTTGTTAAATATTCATCCTTTCAAAAGCATTTATTACAAATATTTAAAACTTACAGAATGGAAAAATGTAAGACCTAAAATAAATGTTATGAACTTATCCAAGCTTGCACTTTTAAAATTTTTAGGCAAAAAAAAATATACCGCTTTTTTTGAACTCTTTCGCTAAATTTTCTATATTGATTGGAAACAATTGCTGATATTTTATTCACTTTAAACAATGCCTTTCCAAATAATATATTTGAGGTACAAGTATCAACTTGCAAAATAAATATTACTGTAAATAACAAAACTTTTTCTTTTTGGTTAAACGATTGGTTCAATAAAAAAGAAATTGTTTTATCTATTATTTGCTCAAAAATTGGTAAAAACAAAAGAGTATTTGCAAGGAATTGCGAAATAAAAAAAACAAATAAATTAGCAGCAGAAACATTTTTAAATCATAACCATCTATTAGGATTTAAATCAGCCTATTTTAAATATGCTTTATACTACCAGCAAGAGATAATAGCTATTGCTACCTTTAGCAAAGGTAGAAAAATGAACAGGTTAGAAGCCAACAAACGTTCCTTTGAATTGATTAATTTTTGTTGTAAAAAAGGAGTATCGGTTACTGGTGGTTTAAGCAAATTAATTAAAGCATTTGTTACCCATTTGCAGCCTGGCGATTTGATGACTTATATAGATAAAGATTGGAGTGACGGAAGTGCCTATTTGAATTTAGGATTTAAAATTCACAGTGAAACGGAACCGCAATCTTATGTTTTTGATCAAACAAATTTTGAAAAATATCAATTAGAAAAACTTCCTGAAAATATTTTTATTGCTTTACAAAACAAAAAGCAAAACTTAGAAATTGTAAAAAACTCGGGAAACTTAAAACTAGTTTACACGCTTTAAAGGCGCATTTTTATTGTTTCTTTTACATAATGGTAAAACATGGGTATAATTGTTTACTTAAAAATATGGCTAAACCAATTGGCTTAATTACATTCGCACTCATTATTTATTCTAAAAAATTTAAAAATGACAAACATCGCAGAACTTCAATCTATTTCTAGTCAAATGCGTAGAGACGTATTACGCATGGTACACGCAGTAAAATCAGGCCATCCGGGCGGTTCTATTGGCTGTGCTGATTTTTTTGCAGCACTTTATTTTGAAGTAATGAAACACAATCCAAGTTTTGATATGAACGCAGCTGAAGAAGATGTTTTCTTTTTATCGAACGGACATATTTCTCCCATATTTTATAGCGCATTGGCTCGTTCGGGTTATTTTGAAGTGAGTGAATTAAGCACTTTTAGAAAACTAAATAGTCGTTTACAAGGTCATCCTGCCACGGCTGAACATTTGCCTGGAATTCGCATGGCAAGTGGTTCATTAGGCCAAGGAATTTCGGTAGCGGCCGGTGCTGCATTGGCAAAAAAACTAAATGGCGATAAGCATATTGTTTACGCTTTAATGGGCGATGGAGAAATTCAAGAAGGTCAAAACTGGGAAGCGTTCATGTTTGCAGCGCACCAAAAAATTGATAATTTAATTGTTACCATCGATTTTAACGGACAACAAATAGATGGAAGCACCCAAAAAGTAATGGGAATTGGTGCTGATATTGAAGACAAAATGAAAGCTTTTGGCTGGACTGTTTTGCACATGGACGGGCATAATTTTGAAAGTATTTTGGCTACCATGGCAGAAGCAAAAAACCTTTGCGGACAAGGAAAACCAATTTTTATTATGATGAAAACTGAAATGGGATATCCAGTTGATTTTATGATGGGAAGTCATAAATGGCATGGGGTTTCGCCTAATGATGCTGAACTAGCAAATGCATTAAGTCAATTACCTGAAACATTAGGCGATTACTAAATTATAAATTCATACGTTATTTACTAAAAACCAATATTGAAACATTCTGATAAAATCAATTTAAACAAAAAATGGCTGCTTTTATTGGTTGCTGTTTTTTTATTAAATACGGCCAATAATTTTATTGCTGCGCAACAAATTTACAGGCCAGCAAAAACCAGGATATTGTTTTTATTAGATGCAAGCGGAAGCATGTTTGCTCGCATGGAGCGTGATACAAGGATAAATATTGCCAAGCGTTTGCTGTCAAATATTGTAGATAGTTTAGAAGGAGCAAAAAATGTAGAATTGGCTTTGCGCGTATACGGACACACCTCGCCACCCGCAAAACGTGATTGTAAAGACACCCGTTTAGAAGTTCCTTTTAGATTAAATAATCATGCTGATATTAAGAAACGTATTCAGTCTATTTCACCCAAAGGAACTACTTTAATAGCCTATTCATTGCAGCAGGCTGCTTATGATTTTCCGTTAGAACCCAATACCAGAAATGTAATTATTTTAATTACCGATGGCATTGAAGAATGTCAAGGTGATCCTTGCGCTATTTCGGAAGCATTGCAAAGCAAAGGTGTGGTTTTAAAACCTTTTATTATAGGACTTGGCAGCACCGCTGATTTTCAAAAAGCATTTGAATGCGTGGGTCGTTATTACGATGCAAATACCGAGGAACAATTCAATACCGTGTTAAACATGGTGGTTTCACAAGCATTGAATAATACTACTGCTCAGGTAAATTTATTGGATATTTATAGCAAACCAACTGAAAGTAATGTAAACATGACTTTTTATGAGACCGAACGCAACCAAATGGTTTATAATTACATGCATACCATTAACGAAAAAGGAAATCCTGATACCATTTTATTAGACCCATTATACAAATATAAAATGGTGGTTCATACCATTCCGCCAGTTATTAAAGACAATATAAGTGTAACCGCAGGAAAGCACACCATAATAGGCGTAGATGCTGCTCAAGGAGAACTATTGGTAAGAATTGATGGGGTTACTAATTACGACAACTTAAAGTTCATTGTTAGGCCAAGTAATCAGAACAAAACACTGCATGTTCAAAATGCCAATAGCAAAGAAAAATATTTGGTTGGAAAATACGATTTGGAAGTATTGACATTGCCACGCATGTTTTTTAAAGATGCTGCTATTGATCAAAACATGGTAACAACCATTCAAATTCCACAACCCGGAAAATTAAATATTAACTATCCAATCCAAAACTTTTATGCCGATATCTATCAAGTAATAAGAGGCGAATTAATTTGGGTTCATAAACTTCCTGTAGATGTTCAAAAACACAATATAATTATTCAACCAGGCGACTACAAGCTTATTTATAGAGGAAAAGGAGCTACCAGAAGTAACAATACTTTTATTAGAGAATTTAAAATAAGCTCAGGGCAAGCCACCAACATTACTTTGAATTAGTAATTTGTTTAACAATAATTTATTCGGATAAATATTTGATTTCTCTTTTTATTTAATAATTTTGAATTTCTTAAAAAAAATTTAAAATTAAAGTCTATGAAAAGAACCATTCAATTAATTGCTATTGCTGCTTTTGCAATATCATTAACTTTTACATCTTGTAGTAAAGACGAAACAGCTGCTCCAAGCGGGCCTTCAGTATCACTTACAGACAGTACAGGTACTGGAATAGTTGATACCACTAATTTTTTTACTTCTACTTGGATGACACTTAAAGTTACTCCTTCGGCAGGAACTACCATTGATGCTATAAAAACTGATATTAAAGTTAATGGAGTGCTTTTAGCTCCTGGTACTTATGACGTTGTAGATGCTACACAAAAAGAAGGATTTTCGGAAAGTGTACCCGTTGATTTTATTGTAAGCGCATTGAAAATTGCTTTTGGCAAAACAGTTACATTTGTTGTGAATGTAAAAGACAATAAAGGATTAATTAAAACTGTTGAATTAACCTATAATGTAAAGGTTGACAATACACTATTAGCTTCTAGTGAAATAGAATTAGGTGCCCAAACGAATGCTACTATTCCATACAAATTTGTTGGATTGGCTAATAATTTTGCAACTTATACTGCTGGAACTACCGGAACTGCTAAAGCAAACTCAAGTCTTATTGATTTTGTGTATTATTATGGAACTACAGATAAAAATTCATTTGCAGCTCCTAGTAATGCAAATGGTGCTAAACTTATTTGGAACTCAGAAATAAATATGTGGGGAGTTCAAAACAAAACAAAATTTTTAGCAAGTACAGTTACTCCAACTGAATTTGATAATATTAAAAACACATCAAAAGTGGACGACTCTTTTGCTGCTATTGATTTTTCAGCGGGTACAACCGATAAAATTAC
>CANGGG010000041.1 GCA_947453415.1 Bacteroidota bacterium
TATTACCTAAGTTTGTATGGTGTAATGATAGTTGGAATTATTGACCGAAATGGTGGTTTGATAAAAAATACTGGCTTTACCAAAGATGAAATAAAAGAACTATTTTTAAACAAACAAGGCAATACTTTGGTTCATCCTGATATGCTTTCGTATGAAGAAGTAAATGCGAAAATTTGGGACATTGGTGCGGAGATTTTTGTTCCAGCTGCTGCTTCTCGTTTATTAACCAAAGAGCAAGTAGATAGAATGGTGGAAGGCGAATTAGAAGTAATTAGTTGCGGAGCAAATGTTCCTTTTGCCGATGAAGAAATATTTATGGGTGAAGTTGCGAATTACACCGATGATAAAGTCGCAGTAATTCCAGATTTTATTGCTAATTGTGGCATGGCACGCGTGTTCGCTTATTGCCAAAGCAATGATGAAGTAGATTTAACTGATGAGGCAATTTTTAAAGATTCATCAAAAGTAATTTGGCAAGCCATGATGCGTTTACATCAATTCAATCCAAAACATACTGGTCTTTTGAAAAAAGGATTAGAAATGACTTTGGTCAATCTGGTTAAATAGTTTAAATTGTAAAACTGTTATATTGTTGAATTGTTAATCAAAATAGATTACTTGAAATATAATAATTTCGAAAACCTCAATTTCCACGGTAGTTGAGCGGAGTCGAAACCAATATCAATTAGAATAAAAAGCTAAATCAAACTACTATAAACTATTTATTTAAATCTATGTAATTTTCCAATTTTGTAATTCAAAAACCAATGAACGAAACACTTGAAATAAAATTTTTAGAAAATCCATTACGAGAATACATCGTTTGTGTTTGCATTTTGATATTAGGCTTTTTGCTCAAACGTTTGTTTGCTAATGTAGTCAGTAAACAAACTTTTAGAATATTTAAAGGCATTGCTAAAAACCAGTATTACGACAAATTTCTGCAGCTTTTACAAACGCCATTTGAGCAATTAATTACATTAATTATTTTGTTTGCTGCTTTTAGTCGCTTGAATTTCCCAGAAGCCTGGCATATTGATGGTATTGAAAAATTTGGTTTGCGTTGGATCATTGAAGCTGCTTTTGAAATTGCATTAATTACAGTTATTACCAAATTAGTTTTAAAATCGGCAGATTATATAGCCTATGTTTTAAGTGCAAGTGATGTAGAACATTTGAACTTAGATTTGATTCGATTTTTAAAAGAATTATCAAAAATTGTCATCATCATTTTTGCTTTTTTTGTAACACTTAGATTAGCTTTTGAGGTTAATATTACTGCATTAATTGCCAGTTTAGGAATTGGAGGATTGGCCATTGCTTTAGCAGCCCAAGATACCATTGCAAATTTATTTGGCTCGTTCATTATTTACCTTGACAAACCATTTAAAGTGGGTGATCAAATTGAAGTTTCGGATGTAAAAGGAATAGTGGAACGTGTAGGATTTAGAACTACTCGAGTAAGAACCTTAGACCGCAGTTTAGTGACCGTTCCCAATAAAAAAATAGTAGATTCAACGCTTAATAATATTAGTTTAAGTGAAGAACGCAGGGTAAAATTTATGCTTCAATTAACTTATGAAAGTAAGTCGGGTGATATTTTAAATATTATTGATGAAATTAAAAATGCCATCTTAAAAAATGAAGATACAAGTGAAGAAATCAATGTAAACTTTACCGATTTTGATTCAAGTTCTTTAAGTATTTTGGTAATTTATTTTGTTACTTCAAACCAGTATGAAAAGAAGATAGAAGTGAAGCAAGCCATCAATATTCAAATCATGGAAATAGTAGAACGCAATCATTGTAAATTTGCTTATCCAACCCAAAGGTTGTTTTTGGACAAAGAATAATATTTATAAAAACATTCAACAAAAAAAAACACGCCATCAAGCGTGTTTTTTTTGTTTGATGAAAAAGCTATTTTTCTTTTTTTATCAATAAATCAAGCGATAATTTTTGACTATCAATTATACCTTTTAGAAATTCAATTTCTTTACGGTTTTCATTTAAAGTATTGGTGTTTTGCTTATTTATATTTAATAGATTTGAGTATTCAATAAAGAAGTCAAATTTTAGCACTTCTGAAATTAAAAGTAAATCGCTTGTATCTATAGACTCTTTGCTAAGCAAATCATTTACATTTTGTCTTTGTTTGTAAATGCGTTTTGCAAATTCACTTTTTTTCATGCCCATTTCATTGAGCTTTTCTTCGATTAATTTTCCAATGTGAATTTTCACAATGCAAAAGTTGATTTATTTTGAAATATTTATAATTACGTTTTGTAATATAAATTATTACACTTGTGAAGTAAAAAATAAATTTATTTATGATTTGGATTATTTTAATAGTTGTTTTAGGTTTAATATTATTAAGTTTTTTGTCTTCTTTAAATAAAGATAATGATGACTTGCAGGGAATGGAATTATACCATAAGTTTAGTTTAATAGTAAGTTTTATTAATGATAAAGCTTTTAACGGTAACGGTTCTATAACATCAATTAGTAAAAGAGAATTTAACTTATATGAAGATGGCCAAAATCAAATAATTAAGTTTCAATATAATACTGGACATTTGGCAATTACTTGGAAATACAAATATTTCCAAAAAGAAATTGTACATCAAAGACAATTTAACAATGTAAGAAATTTAAGTTTGTTTGAACAACAAAATATTGCTCAACAAATGATTAATGAAATGTCTATAGTTATAGTAAATCATAAAAACAATGTTATTGGAGGAATATAAATTAATTTAAAAACATGGTATTTTTTTTTCTTTTAACATCAGCTGTTTTATTCATTACAACATACGGCATACATTCAATAATTATAAAAGGTGATTTAGAGAATCGTCCAAATTTATATTTAAATCCTTTATTAGCAATAATTCCATATTTCATTGGTTTTGTTTTTCCATTAATTCCCTTAAAAATAGTTTTTGATTACAATTTAATTTTACTTTTTATTATCAATTTAATTATAGTTTTTATTTTTTCCCGAATTTTTGCAAATATTTTATTAAGTATTTTTGTAAATCCAAATAGAGGTGAGGGTGAGATTATGGCGTTATCCTTTATTGGAGGTGTTGCTATACTGATTTTATGTGTAGTATTTGAGTAATTAACTTTAATAATTTTAAAAATATATATATCAAATAAAAATGGGACTATTAGATAAATTATTTGGGAAACCAAAAGAAACGCCAGGAAGACTAACCTTTTTATGTATGGTTAGGGCAAACGAAATAATACTAGATAAGCGACAAAATTCAAATGGGGTAACCTTTGAAGTTTTACTATTTAGTTCACTACATGTGTTAAGAAAATTCAGACAAAGAAGACCTCATTTATATGACCAATTTGAAGCTGAACTTTTTAATGAATTGGTGAAATTTGCTCAGGAAAAGGGAATATTAAATCAATTGCCATCGGGCTTTGCAAATTTTGTAAATAATAGATTTGAATTGTATGGGCAACAATTAAATAGTATTCGTGAGGATAGAAATTTTTTGCCTACAAAAATGGCATTTAATTTTTTTGAAACACCACTAAAATTAGAAAGTGGGGATTGTTTTGATATGGCAAAAGTATTTAAAATGAGTATGAGTATACCACATTTAATAAATTTTCTTGATGAAGGTATTGAATTTATTATTGAAAGTTGTAAATTATAATAACATAATATTTATTTTTTGCTTATTTGAAAATTGTTAGCAATGTTTTAAATTCATAGATTCCTATCCAATAATATCTTATTTTTTTTAAATGACAACAAATAATAAATTTATACTTTTTCCTGCAAAATCTAAAATATTATTTAGTGGTTCTCCCGATAGAAATAGCCGAAATAAATTGTTTACTACATATCCAATAAAAATAGGTCAATATAATCCTCAAACCTATGAGTATTGGATAGCTTTTTTATTAGAATATCTCAAAAATAAAGGATACGATATTTTTCTTTATGATATTGAACAAAATGATCGTGTGTTAAATTTTGTAGATTTATTATTAGAAAAAGAAATTATTAAATCTGCGAATTTAACAATTAATGATTCTGCAGATCTCAAAAGGTTAGTTGATGAGAACGGATATAATAGCAATGAAAGTACCTTTATTTCAGACAACTTAAATCTGTTAGAGCAATGTGAAATAATATATCCGGAAAACAGATTACTTAAACTAATAAAAGAAGAAGAAAAGGTAAAATTATTAAATTATGGAATTTGGCATGAAAGTAAATTCTCAGTTGTTGATTGGAATACTGTTAATACTTTAACATCTTTTTATAAGTATAATGCAAAAAATGACTTGTCAATACTTTTACCAGATTTGTTACACTTTAGTTAAAATAGATAAACAAAAAAAAACACGCCCAAAAGCGTGTTTTTTTGTTTGATGTAATAAACTAAAATATACGAGGAGTAATTTTAGAGCATCGCTTTCCAATATATTTTAGGTCCATCTTCGCCCCAATCTTTGGTGTCTTTTAAAATTTCATTTTTAAATTCCAATATATTGGCCTTTTTGTTTTTAGGTGCATTAGGTATTTTAAAATCAATATCAGATAAAACCTTGTTTTCAACTTTAGTGGCAAAATAAGTAATATTTAAACGGGGAATAACTATACCTAAAATCATTCCTGGTAAACCTTGAAATGATTCTGGTCCTGCACTTACCGAAATTTCATTGGTATAAAAAGCTATTACATATATTGAATCCATAATTATGGTAGATGCCTTTCTGCAATTAAAACCGGCAATTTCTCTATACTCACCAAGCATTTTCCATTTCAAATTTGGAATGGAATCTTCTATTCTATAATTGCGTTCGTATATAATTTTATCAGCAATCATTTTATTGGAGGATAATAATGTGTAAACCGAATTTTGAGCTGCTACTCTGTAATACCAATTTGCAAATTGACTTTCATCTTCTTGAATAATTTTATAATTACTGTTTTTACTATTAAAAGTAAGTTCAAAAATATCGGTTCTATATTTAGGTATTTTACTTTTCATGGCTTGGCTCCAACTAGAATTATCTGTTATTAGTTTATGCATATTTTCATTTCTCTCAAATGTAATTTTACCCGAATGAATAATTTGCTGAGCTTTGCTATTTAAATTAATAAACAGTAGCAATATTACTATTAAAGTATTCATCTTGTATTTAAAATAAGTATTAATCATTGCTTCCTCCTTTGCTAAAATTCCAAATCAAACCAATTAAAAAATATCGTTGTAAAACGGTGTAAGTTCTCTCGTTTATATAGTTACTATTTGCTGTTCTATTAAATCCTATGTTTTGGTTAAAAATATCATTCACAGTAATTTTAATTTCTAAGGCATCTTTTTTCAAAAGCTTTTTACTTATAAATGCATTAAATATTGTTGTGTTTAAGTTTCTATCAAAATCCGAAGTTTTTTGGCGAATATTAAATTTACAGTTTCCCCCTAATTCAAATTTTAGTGGTAAATAATATCCTACACTTAACTGGTGTTCTTGCGTCCAAAATTGGGTTTTAATATCTTGTCGTAAACTTGAAGTGGAGTTGTTAAAATTAAAATCAGTATTTAAGTATATTTCAAATTTTTCTTTTACTTCAAAATCTAAATCTAGCCCATAACTTAAACTTTGATTGTTGTTAGTGTTTTTGTAACCATTGATAAAATTGTTGTTGAGCGAAATATTTCCACTTATACTATTTGATATTCCCAGGTTAATTTTTTTGATTTTAAAATAATAATAAGAATAAAAATTAGCAGAATAATTCCCATCAACGTTGAGGGTTTGATGAGTTTTTCGACCAAAATTATCAATTTTGTCATAAGAAGTAAAATCATTATTCACCATATTAAATGAAAGATTTGAATAAAGACTACTTCCCGTTAAGGGTTTATAACTATTATAAGTTAAACTGAAACTATTGGTAAAACTTTGACCTAAATTTTGATTTCCTAAATAAATATCTAATGGGTTTGAATTGTCTAATAATGGTTGAATTTGTTGTAGTGATGGTTGCCTAGTATATCCATTATAGTTGGCACTCAACGATGAAGTATTTTTAATTTTATACAATAAATTTGCTGCTGGAAATATGTTGAAAAAGTATTGTCCTATTTCCTTGTTAGTATTTAAATTTAATTGTCGTAAATCAGTATAAGTTACTTTTCCTCCTAATGAATAGGTTAATTTTTTGGTATTAAATTTAAAAGCAATTCCACCTTTATTGGTAAATATATTATACCTTAAACTATTACTTAATGAATCTAACACATTCGAATATTCATTGTTAAAACTTTTATCGTAGGAAATCCTTTTAGAATTATTTACTGAATTTGAAATATCGTAATCTGTTACTATGAACCATTTTTTTGATAAAGGTTCAGTATAACTTACAAATCCTTTTAAAGTACTATTATAATTTTCATTTATTTTTTTCTGATCTATAATATTTGAGTTATTAATAGTGCTATCGGGGTTATAATAATTAGTTTTTGATTTTAAAAATCCTTCACTTAAATTTGAGTTTGAAGTACCATCAAAATTAAATGCCAATGACCTTCCTTTTAGCTTAAATTTTTTATTCAAACTTATACTTGTATTTAACGATTGATTAGTACTTAAATTGTTTAAATCTCTAACATTATCATTGATTAAATTTCCGTTTTCGTTTAAGTTTTGAGTAACAAAATTGTTATTACTATTATTTGTTCCCTGCGATGTTTTTACTTTTATTTTTAGTACTAATGTAGAGTCTATATTAAACTCATAATTGGCATTTGCCGAATTTAAAACTTTGGCATTTCTAATGGTATTTAATTGATTGTTAAAATATAATGTATCGGGTAAAATATACTTTGTATAATTATTGTCTTCAGCATTTACAGTTAAATCTTTCCTAGTAATATTTCCGTTCAACATTTGTTTTTCATTGTTAAATTTATTTGAAAAATAACCACCATAGTAAGTGGTTTGTGGAATTCCAACACCTGAAAAGTCACTTTCGTTATTGTAATAAGAATACATCATTCCATTATCGCTCATTTCCATATTACTAGCTCCACCGCCAGTATATGTTTCTCTATCTTCCCAGCTTAAGCCAGTTTTATTGGTATTTGACGAGGCTGCGTATGCCGATACTTTTAGTTTGTTTTTAAAATAATTATACATGGCATCTCGTTCAAACATGGCATTTGTTTTTGCATCTTTTCCTTCTAATGCACTTAATTTACCGAAATAACCTTTTTTCGCATTTTCTTTTAAAGTTAGATTGATGGTCTTATTTTTTTCACCATCATCTATTCCTGTTAAAGTTGCTTGATCGCTTTTTTTATCAAATACCTGAACCGTAGAAATGTTTTCAGCTTTGATGTTTTTAGTAGCTATTGTTGGATCGTTGCCAAAAAATTCTTCCCCATCTACTAATACTTTTTTTACCTGCTGACCTTGAGCTGTTATTTTCCCATCTTTATCAACTTGAATTCCTGGTAATCGTTTCAATAAATCTTCTACATTCGAATTTTTATTTACCAAAAAACTATCTACTAAAAATTCAGTGGTATCCCCTTTAATTCTTATTGCACTTATTTTATCCTTTATAATTATCTCTTTTAATAAATTAGCTTTTGAAATAATATGAATTGTACCTAAATTTATTTTTTGGTTTTCAAGTACAATTGTTTTTTCTGTATAATCTACAAAAGATGGACGTGTAATTTGAAGCAAATAAGTATCGGCAGGAAAATTTAAAAATTCAAAATCGCCAAATTCATTTATCCATAAATTTTTTATTAAAGTTGAGTCACTTAATTTTATTAGGGAAACGCTAGAAAAAGTAACGGATTTAAAGCTCAGAGTGTCTTTAACACTTCCTTTTATTAAAGTGTTTTGTGAAAATCCATTCACAAAAAACAATAACAAGATAAAAATTGTTGCATACTTTATTTTCATATTAATTTAATTTGTTACGAATGAACATGTTAATTTTATAAACTCATCAACCGTATATCAAATAAAGAAAAATTTAATAAATTGATTATTTTATAATCATAAAAAAAACACGCCATCAAGCGTGTTTTTTTTATGATTTATGAACAAGCTAAAATTTACTCTGCCGAAGCTTTTACTTTTACAGCGCCAGCATTTGCTTTTTCAAATATTTTGGCTTCAATTTCTGCAGTTAGTTCTGGATTGTCGGTTAAAATTTGTTTTACTGAATCTCTTCCTTGTCCTAATTTTGTATCGTTATAACTGAACCAAGAACCCGATTTTTTAATTACTTCATAATCCACACCTAAGTCAATGGTTTCACCTAAACGGCTAATTCCTTCGCCATATATAATATCGAACTCTACGGTACGGAAAGGAGGCGATAATTTGTTTTTAGCCACTTTCACTTTTGTTCTATTACCAATAATTTCAACACCTTCTTTTATTTGGCCAATTCTACGAATATCTAAACGAACCGATGCATAAAATTTCAATGCATTACCACCCGTTGTAGTTTCAGGATTTCCAAACATTACACCAATTTTTTCACGTAATTGGTTAATGAAAATACAAACACAACCCGTTTTATTAATTGTACCTGTTAATTTACGTAAAGCCTGACTCATTAAACGAGCTTGTAAACCCATTTTACTTTCGCCCATTTCTCCTTCAATTTCTGCTTTAGGAACCAAAGCCGCTACTGAATCTATAACTATAATATCAATTGCACCAGAACGAATTAAAGCATCAGCAATTTCTAAAGCTTGCTCTCCATCATCGGGCTGGCTAATAATTAAATTATCTACATCAATTCCTAATTTTTCAGCATAGCTTCTGTCAAATGCATGTTCCGCATCCACAAAAGCAGCAATGCCACCTTTTTTCTGACATTCAGCAATGGCATGTAAACTTAAAGTTGTTTTACCCGAACTTTCTGGTCCGTATATTTCTATGATTCTACCAACTGGTAATCCGCCAATTCCTAAAGCTATATCTAAACTTAACGAACCCGTTGAAATTACTTGTGTTTCAATGACTAATTTATCGCTCATGCGCATCACTGTGCCTTTGCCATATTGCTTGTCCAACTTATCCATAGTAAGCTGAAGTGCTTTCAATTTTTCTTTATTATCGCTCATATATTTATATTATTTTTTATAGTTCAAAAGTAAGTTTGCAAATTATAATGCTATTAATTATTTATAAACAATATTTTTAAATTGGTTATCAATTTGTGGAAATATTATTGCTTAGCGGAGTTAAATATGACAGAACCAATTAATTCATCATAATTAAATTGGAGATTTTTATTATAAACTAAAATCATGTATTCGTTTTCGGTATTTGAATGGTTTCCTTCAAAAATACTTTCATCAGGCTGCTTGGTATCATTATCGTATATAGCATAAATATATTCATAGCGGCCTTGTTTTAGGGGAACTTCCAAATCAAAACGAGCCCTGTTTTCATTAAAATTCATTTTATATTCTGGCTTTAATTTCCAATCAGTAAACTCGCCAATTACGTATACTTCGGCATTAGCGGGTAAAGCATCAGTTGCGCTTAATTGAAATTGCATAGCCGCATAATCACCGTCCAAATCACTGTTATAACCTTCTTTGTTTGCTACAATTCTTTTTCCATTAAAATCAAGGTATTGGAAATATTGTTTGCTTCCTCTCGATTCGTCCATGTTTAAAACACAGCGATAAAATGAATCTAAAATTTTAGTTCTAACGTTTAAACTAAATTGTCTTAAATTTCTAATGTCAAAAACCCTAAATTCATTGCCACCATTGAATAATGTTTTATCAAAATAATTATAATCAAGTTTTCCATTACTGGTAAACTGAGGTTGAATTCCTCTCAACGCATTGTCCCATCTATTATTTTGTAAAATCACCACTTTAATATCTTGCAAAGGATTTGGAACCAATGCCGAATTATAGTCTATTGAAAAATTAAGTTCTTGCTTGGTATATCTATATTCTGCGAGCGTAGCCGGACGAACAGTTCCTTCTATTTTTGTTTGATTATTTAAAATCATGAACCTGCGGGTTAATAACAAATCGGTTTCGTCAAAATTTCTGTAAACTTTTAAAATATAGTTTCCAGCAATGGTTGGTTTTAAATTTTCGTTGGGCAATAACAAATTATAATGAACGTATTTTACGTAGGTATTTGTTGAAAATTTAAAGTCTGTTATATTGTCAAAAGTGGAACCTTTTATATACAAGCTTTGTTGCATATTAGTTGGTTTCCATGCTTGGTCGCAATGAATTAATGTGTATTGGAAATATTCATTATTAGTACCAATTACATCAAAACTTAACTTTAATTGCTGTGTATTTAACGAAATAATTGGATACCTTTCATCGGTTCCATTTACCATTAATTGAACCGTTTGCACTTTTTTATCGTAAATGGTATTATCGAATTCAGCTTGCCCAAAAACAAAAAATGTTTTAAAAATAAAAAGTATACATGCGAAATATTTCATAAATTCAAATAAACAAAAAAAATAGGTATTTAGGATAAACAAATTGCACAAATATTTATTTATTAACTAAATTGAATTTTTATTCAATTAAAATTGCTTTTTTAAATAATCAAAGCTAAAATTGAAAATGATAATTGTTAGAGCTACTCAAAAATTACTAAACAATCAGCGTTTAAAACCTGAAATGATTGATCAATCAATGGAGAATAAAATTGTTTTAGGCGAATGGTATGCAAACACAATTACAAGTTCATTTAAAGGAAAAAGTTTGGTAATTTATGTTCATCAGCCTAGCCTTATTACAATTGTGATTGCTGGTAAAACTATTAAAAAAACTTTTACAGAATTTGCCAAAAGACTTCAAAATTTATTGACTCGTTTTTCCTTTCCAGCTTCCTTTGTTACTGAACAAATGATTGCTTTTGATAACTCAATAATTACCAAAACTGCTAGCAGAAAAATGCTTGGTTTTATGAATTCCATTACCGACCATTTAATTAGTAGAATGTATAGTTATGAAAATTTTGAAGACATTGATTTGGAAGAAGAAGAAAATATATTAATGAACTTTGTTCATGGAAGTAAGAATATTTATATGCCTGTTTCTTATTGGGGAAATTATTTTATAGGTGAAGATCCATTTCGTAATTTCCATGAATTAAAAAAGGGAGAAAACACCATTCAATTAATTCCAAACGAAAATAAATTGAGTAGGAGTGAAGATCTGCACATGGAAAACCAACTCATGAAACTTCAAATTGAAGATTTTTTAGGAGGACAAATTATGGGAGGAAATGAATTGGAATTACCCGCAGAAATTGAAAATTTGTTTTTGAAAAATATCATTGAATTTGAAAAACAATCGAAGCATATAAAGAAGGTAAAAATTGTTGAATTGTTAGGAAAACATACTTTTAAACAGGCAGCCGATTTAAACCCCAAACAGTTAAAATCAGCCCTTGATAAAGCATTTGCGTTGCTTGCTAAAAACAATATAAACTTAGACTTTTTGGCTGAATACAGTGATGAAATAAAGTATAAATTTATTTCCGAAGAATTAATTCATGAAGAAGCGCAAATGATGAACATGCCGGGCATGATTATGCATTTTATTTATGAAGAGTTTCATCCCAATAAAGATTTTGATATAAGAAATAGAATTAAACATTTTTTGTTTACGTTGTTTGAAAACGAAGAAGGTGAAAACAATTATCAATTTTCTTGTAAAGAAGAATTTAGGTTAAATAATGAGTATATAACTTTGCATGAATTAAAAGCTAAAGGAAATCAATTACATTTAATTCACGACACAGAATCAATAGATGATTACAAGGTAAAACAAATTTTATTTAACAAAGAAAACAAGAAAGCTAAAGTGATTGGCCACCTTGAAATTAAAATAGAAGGAAGCAAAACAAAAACCAAAATTCCAATCACATTTTTTGCTGAACTAAGCAATGATTGGTGGGAATTAACAGGTTTGGATTTTGAATGGTTTAATTAAAACAGACAACTCACAAATCATTTGGAGTTGTGCTGTATGGTAGCCTCAACGGGAATCGAACCCATATCGAGCGTTTAGGAAACGCTAATTTTATCCATTAAACTATGAAGCCAAAAAAAGAAAAGCTAATTTCAAAAATTAGCTTTTCTTTTTATAATATGTTATAATAATTTTAGTTTGCTTTTAAGCCTAAAACTTCAGCCATTTTAGCGCCAATTTCTGCAGGAGAATCAACTACATGAATTCCGCATGAAGCCATAATTTTCATTTTAGCAGCTGCTGTATCATCATGTCCGCCAACTATTGCACCAGCATGACCCATTCTGCGGCCAGCAGGAGCAGTTTGTCCAGCTATAAAACCAACAACAGGTTTTTTGTTTCCGTTAGCTTGAATCCAACGCGCTGCATCAGCTTCATAACTTCCACCAATTTCACCTATCATAATAATGGCATCAGTTTCTGGATCGTTCATTAATAATTCAACCGCATCTTTAGTTGGTGTTCCAATAATTGGATCTCCACCAATTCCAATGGCGGTAGAAACTCCTAAGCCAGCTTTTACTATTTGATCAGCAGCTTCATAAGTTAAAGTTCCTGATTTTGATACAATACCAATTCTTCCTGCTTTAAAAACAAAACCTGGCATGATACCAACTTTAGCCTGACCTGGCGTAATAACACCTGGGCAATTTGGTCCTATTAATGTACATCCACGAGATTTGATATATTCTTTTACAGGAATCATATCTGCTACTGGAATTCCTTCAGTAATACAAATGATTACTTTAATTCCTGCATCTGCAGCTTCCATAATTGCATCAGCAGCAAAAGCCGGTGGAACAAATATGATAGAAGTATTTGCACCCGCAGTATTTACTGCATCTTGTACTGTATTAAATACTGGTTTTTCTAAATGTGTTTGTCCACCTTTTCCTGGTGTAACTCCACCAACTACATTGGTTCCATACTCAATCATTTGTTGTGCATGAAAAGTTCCTTCGCTACCGGTAAAACCTTGTACTATTACTTTCGAATCGTTATTAACTAAAACTGCCATTTTTTATTTTTTAAAAGAGTGGCAAATATGCAATTTTATTTAATTAAAACTACTGTTTGTTTGATACTTTTTTTGAATAAAAAACTATCAAACAAATTTTCAACTAAATGATTTTAAGAGTTTTGAAAAATTAAAAATTAAAATCATGAATTTTATTTGTGCTATTCTTGAGTTTTTTACTTGCTAACTCGTTTATTTTATGAAGCAGTAATTCGTTATTTATTCGTTTTCCTTTTAATATTATTGCAAAATTAAAGCCTTTAATTATCAATATTTTTGTAATGAATAACAGTTTGATAAATCACTTTAAATCAATAAAATATTTAATTTAAATAATTTTATTTTCAGTAAAGTAATTATCATTGGTTGAATGCTCCTCGTCTATTTCTAATTCAAATGCTACTTTTGCGGTGCATCCTGCAATGTCATTATTTAATAATTCAAAACTTCCATGAAGGTCTTTTACAAAATTATTTACTATAAAAAGGCCTAAACCAAAACCATCATTTTCAGCGTTTTTCTTCAAATTTGAAAACACTAAATCTTTCATATTTTTACCGTTAAAACCAAGTCCTTCATCAATGATTGCAATTGATATTCTACCTTTTGTGACATCTTGAATCTTAAAGGTTTTTAATAATTTGATTTCTATTTTGATCACCCCTTTTTCGCTAAACTTTAATGAATTGTATAATAAATTTTGTATAATGCTTGTAATTTTATTTTTGTCAGCAATAACAAAATTTGGTAAATCAGCAGAAATAAGTTGAGAGAATAAAATATTTTTTTGGCTACATTGAATTTGAAAATCTTTAAAAATACTTTTTAAGGTTTCGTTTAAATTAAATGGCTCATTTACCACTAAATTATTTTTTGAATCTATTTGCAAATAACTTTCAATATTATTCATGCTAAAATTAAGGTTGCTTCCCGAAGCATTTATTCCCAATAAATATTTGCGTAATTCTGTTAAGTTTTTACTTTCATTAGCCAAGTAACTATAGTTCATTAATGAGTTTAATGGAGTTCGTAATTCTTGGTTTATCCTATCTAAAATATTACTTTTAGCAGCCAAAGAAAGTGCTAATGTTTTACGTTTTTTCTTTTGGGTTAATAAATAAAAAAATAAAATAGTTAGCAGTATCAAAAATACAATGACACAAATGAGCACTAATAAATTGGTGTTTTTATGTTGAACGCCACCGTCTTTTTCTAAAATAGTTATTTCATTTACTTTGTTTTCTGCAGCTAGTAATTTAATATTTTGGTCTATTTCAGCTTTCTCGTTATTTGAATCTATATTTTCAATTTGAGCTCCTTTATTTGCATCTAAAATTTGTTTTGCTGTGCTTTCCTTAGCATAAAATAATGCATTTTCATTGTCGCCTTTTAATTCATATATTTTACTCAATTGCTTACAGCTTTCATAGTATTCTAAAGCGTATTTGTTTGCCTTAGCTAATTTCATTGCTTGTATTGAAAAATACAATGCACTGTCTATTTTTTTTGTTTCAAAATAAATTCTCCCTATATTCAATGATGAAATGGTAGTGTTATAATAATCAGATTTTAGTTTATCTTTTTGATAGGATTCGTTTATAAATTGGAATGCCTTTTTAAAGTTTCTTTTCGATAAATAAATCATTCCAATATTATTCAGCACCGTTGAAATATCGGCTTGCAAATTGTTTTTCTTAAATACTTCTAAACTAATGTTATAATAGTATAAAGCCTTCATTTCATGACGTGTATATTTGAAAATATTGCCTAAATTATTTGAAATTTTTGCAAATGCTATTTCATCTCCATGGTTTTTTAAAATATTATAAGCTTTAGAGTAATAAAATTCTGATTTTAAAGTATCCTTCATTTCCAAGTATAAAGAACCAATTTTGTTATAAGCCAAAGCAATGCTTTTTTGGTTACCAGATTTTTCGGCTTTACTCAATGCACCCATAAAATAGCGCATGGCTTTTGAATAATCTGATTGTATAAAATACAAATTACCCATGTTTTCATATGCCCAAGAAATGGTATTTAAATCGTTCGATTTATTGGCGTACGAAATGGCATATAAGTATTCTGTTTTCGCATTTTTATAATTACCTCTGTTTATTTCAAAATAACCTAAAATAATATATGCACCGGCTAATCCTTTTGGATAGTTAATTTTATTAGAAATTTTAAATGATTGCTGCGCATAATTAATAGCAGTAGCAGTATCAGTTTGCTTTACTAAATTGGCCAAGGCAATATAAATATCTACTCGTTGGTAGTCTTTGGCAAAGGGTAATAGCGATTCTAAACTGTCTTTTTCGCTTTCTATTTGTGCTTGTAGGTAATTAGCAAATAGTATAAAAGAAAGTAAATAGAGTGTTATTAGTTTAATTTTTTTCATAAATATGGAGGTACAAAGTATATAAAAAAATATTGTTTTGTAAAATATATTATTTCATTGTCTTTTGGTAATTTTAAAATCAATTAATACCTTTATTAAACACATTTATGAAAATATTTTAAGTTTCAAGCAAATTTATAAATTCTGTTTCATCAATTAAAGTTATTTTTGGAAAATATTATGGCAAAAACATCAACCTCATTCTTCTGTAAAAACTGTGGCGCTTCTTCAACCAAATGGGTTGGAAAATGTACCAGTTGTGGCGAGTGGAATACTTATGTAGAAGAAGTAATTCATAAAGAAAAAATAGATTATAAAAGTACTTGGAAAGAAAGCAGCAATACACAACGTGCTTTAAAACCAGTTCCTATTAATCAAGTGGAGCAAAAAAATGATGTTCGTTTGGTGCTAAAAGATGGTGAATTTAGCAGAGTTTTGGGTGGCGGATTGGTTCCAGGATCCGTTATTTTAATTGGTGGTGAACCTGGAATTGGGAAGTCAACATTATTACTTCAAATAGCTTTGCAATTTGATAATTTAAAAGTGCTTTATATCAGTGGTGAGGAAAGCGATACGCAAATTAAAATGCGTGCCGAACGATTGCCTTATACCAACGATAACTGTTATTTATTTACCGAAACTTCTACCCAAAAAATTGGTAAAGCTTTTCAAGAATTACAACCCGATATTGTAATTGTTGATTCCATTCAAACTTTACAAAGTGAATTAATTGATGCCACTCCGGGAAGTATTTCGCAGGTAAAAGAAACTGCTGGCGATATGATAAGGTTTGCAAAAGAAACTGGAACACCAGTTTTTTTAATTGGCCATATTACCAAAGATGGAACCATAGCTGGTCCAAAGTTATTGGAACACATGGTGGATACTGTTTTGCAATTTGAAGGCGACAGACACCATGTTTATAGAATTTTACGAACCACTAAAAACCGTTTTGGAAGCACCAGTGAAATTGGAATTTACGAAATGCAAAATGGTGGATTAAGAGAAGTTTCTAATCCTTCGGAAATATTAATTAGCCAGCGCGATGAAGCTTTAAGTGGCGTAACCATTGCTGCTACCATTGAAGGCATGCGACCATTGTTAATTGAAACGCAAGCATTGGTTAGTCAAGCAGTATATGGAACTCCGCAACGCAATAGCAATGGATATGATACCAAAAGATTAAACATGCTTTTAGCAATTTTGGAAAAGAAATGCGGATTAAGAATGGGCATGCAAGACGTGTTTATCAATATTGCCGGAGGCTTACGAGTAGAAGATCCGGGAATAGATTTAGGCATTGTAGCAGCCATTGTTTCAAGTTATGAAAACATTGCCATTGATAGTAAAATATGTTTTGTGGGCGAAGTAGGTTTAAGTGGCGAAATACGTGCTGTGAACAGAATAGAACAAAGATTAAGCGAAGCTGAAAAATTAGGATTTACCACCATTTACTTGTCTAAATTTAACAAATTGCCTAAGCAAAGCACTGGTATAAAAATTATTCAAATTAGTAAAATAGATGAAATGCTAAGTTTCCTTTTTGGTTAGATAGTTGATAGTTGACATTTGTTAGTGGATAGTTCTTAGCCGGTTCGATTTGCAATTCGAACGATTTATACCGACTAATCGGGAAGGATTTGTAATTCGTTTCTAACATGTCAATCATGATTAAAAATTACAAATAAAAATATTTTTTTTGCATTACAAATGCCAATAATTTGAAGTGAGTTTAACAAAACCGCACCGACTAAAATTGAATCTTAAAATCTAATAATTAAGTAATATTATTGCAAAGCTACATGAACAGAAATATTACAGACGGAATTAACTTATTTTCAAAATTAAACGGCAGGCGTTTGCTCAATGCTACCAAGCTTTTGAGTAGTTATTATATTTCAAAAGCTTTCAAAAAACCTATTCATTGGGGAATGCCATTAACCATGGAAATAGAACCTACTACCAGTTGTAATTTACGTTGTCCTCAGTGCCCAAGCGGATTAAGGGAATTTACCCGAAATACTGGCATGTTAAACTTGGAACTGTATAAAAAAATAATTGACGAAATTCACGAAGATTTGATTTGGTTGGTTTTATATTTTCAAGGTGAACCTTTTTTGAATACCAGTTTTTTAGAGTTTGTAAAATATGCTGCTGCTAAAAATATTTATACTGCTACCAGTAGCAACGCTCATTATTTTACTTCTGATATGGCCAAAGCCACTGTTCAATCGGGATTAGATAGATTGATAATTTCAATAGACGGAACTACCCAAGATACTTATAGTAAATACCGAATAGGAGGGAATATAGAAAAGGTAATTGAGGGAACTGAAAACTTATTGAAATGGAAAAAAGAATTGGGTTTAAAAACTCCACATATTATTTGGCAGTTTATTGCTTTTAAGCATAACGAACATCAAATTCCTGAAATTAAAAAGTTAGCAAAAAAAATTGGAGTAGATGAGTTAGGAATAAAAACTGCTCAAATTTACGATTATGAAACCAGCGATAATTTTATTCCTACCAATGAAGATTTGAGTAGGTATACCAAAACTGAAGATGGTTATAAAATAAAAAATAAGTTACTTAACCAATGTTGGCGCATGTGGCGAGGAAGTGTAATTACTTGGGATGGCTTGGTAGTGCCTTGTTGTTTTGATAAAGATGCCACGCATCAATTTGGAAATGTTTCTGACTTTAGCTTTAAAGCAGTTTGGCAAAACGATCAATACAATCGGTTTAGAACGGCTATTTTAAAAAGCCGTAAGGAAATAGACATTTGTAAAAACTGTACAGAAGGAACCAAAGTTTGGAATTAGTTAGTTGTCAGTTGATAGTTGTCAGTTGATAGTTGATGGAGTTTGAAAAATATTTTTATTTAAAATACAAAAAGTAAGTCAAAAACAAAATATTATGACTTTGGGTCATTCCGTAGGAATCTTCCTTGACTTAAAAAATCTATTGTTTAATTCAATGGTATAAGTTATCAAGGAAGATTCCTTCGGAATGACAGGCTATATTATTTTTGTGTAATTATTAGAATTTTAATTGATAAACGTAACGCTTTTAGTTATGAAGCATAAAAAGAAAAACTCCAGCGGAGTTTAATATGAATAGTCACCAGTGAAACTGGTGGTTTTAATAAAAACAAAACAACAAAAACCCTCAAAAAATATGCGCAAAGCCTTAGGCTTTGCGCATATTTTTTGAGGGTTTTTGTAAATAAGGTTGCGTATATTTTCCAACGGGTTAAAACCCGTTGCTATAAATATATAGTTCCTCTGGAACTTAGATTATAAATTTAAAAATAGCATTTGGTTTCCTTCATCAAAAGCTATGTATTCTATTTTTCTATGTCTTTTTTTATTTTGTTGAAAATTTTTGTTTACAAAAATTGCAAATAGTAACGGAGTTGAACAAGGTATAACATTCTTAAATTAACCTTAGAACTGACACGTAAATTAATCATTGATATAAACAGTAAAACCTATGGGTAATTGCCCTGGTTTTTTAGGACGAACACCATGTAAATTGGGGCCATCTAAATCGGTAATTGTTAAATCTATCTCGGTAAATGTTAACACACTCCCTTTTGGTAAAATAGAAATAGCCTGGTTGCATTCTTTGCCAAAAAAGTTTCCCTTAATTGGAAAAGTGTTTTTTGTTTTTCCATCGGGTTCAGCAATGTTAGCATTTTTAAGTAATAGCGAAAATCCTGTTAAACAGTTTTTACGAGCTAAATTACCAATTTTTGGGGCCAATACTAATCGCGCATTTCCCACTTTAAAAAAATTACGACTTATATCTATTTTCTTAAATAAATCAATTTGTTCAATCCCATTATCTAAATACAAATAATAGCCAGCTTTCATTTTAGTAAGCGTTGGATGTTCTTGCTGTGCAAAGCAATTGAGGGTAAATAAAGTAACTATAATTAAAAATATATTTTTCATAATTGTTGTTTTTAAAAGTGTGTAAATATAAAAAGTTTATAAAAGTTATTTTGTTAAAAATTTCTTACTTTATTTAACAATTTTTTAAAAACCCATGTCCATGTTTTCGGTTGGTGCACTCAATGCAGGTTTTTTCTTAGTAAAAGGATTTTCATTGCTACCAAATCTATAAGTAAGTGAAAAAGTAAGAATTCTACTTTCTCTTTTACGCATGGCTTCTGAGTTAAAATTACTGCCTTCTATTATCATATTGAATTGCCTAATATTAAATACATCGCTTAAGTTTAAAGCAAGTTGCATTTTGCTTTTCATAAAATCTTTGCGCAAACCAATGTCCATGCCGCTCATGCCACTGATCGTACTTTGGCCAAATTTCATAGGGGCCATGTACATTCCGTTCGATTGTAAATAAAAGGCTTTTGGTAAAGGCAAATTATAAGTAAAACGCACGTTCCAAGTTGTAATATCCGATTGTAAATCACTCAGTACATTGCTCCCATTTATTACATTTCTATACCAATTTCCACTTAGCATGAGGTTTCCTAACTTTACAAAACTGTATCTAATAATGGCTTCTATTCCTGTATTTTCCGATGAGTTAAAGTTAAAATATGTCATTAACGATTGGCCAGTTGCTGGGTTTACACTTCTGTATCTTGCTATCATATTATCGGTATAACGGTAATATAAAGTGGCACTTAAATTCAGTTTATTTATTTGGGTTAAATAATTTAATTCTATACTATGAATATATTCTGGTTTAATTTTAGGATTTCCTTGTCGTAAATTCACCGAATCGCTAAAATCTATAAATGGATTTAATGTTTCAAATCCTGGCCTATTTACTCTTCGGCTATATCCTATTTGTAAATCTTGTGATTTGCTTAAAGCATATTTGACAAAACCACTTGGAAAAAAGTTAAAGTAATTATTGTTAAATGTTGTTGCAGTAGTTTTTGAATTTCCATCAATATTGGTTAACTCCGAACGCAAACCAACTTGGTAATCAAATTTTTGTTTTTTGCCAGTATAAATTGCGTAAGCGGCAGATACATTTTCATTGTAAATAAAATGGTTGCTTATTAATGAATCTTGCCAATATTCACTATTGCCAAAATTATACCTATAGCCTTGTTGGTTATTATCTATTAAGCGATTGGTATTTTTTGCGCCTGTTTCAAATTTTCCGTTTTTTAAAGGATAAATATAATCAACTTGAGCTATGAAATTAGTAAAGTTTGCAGTGTTAGTATTTCGTTGCGAAGCAATATCAAAACTTATGGCATTAGAGTTTTTATAAGCTTCATTTGCGTTCCTAACGTTTGAACTTATGGTTGCACTTGCAGTAAGTTCCGATTTATTTTTTGGCGTTGTATGTTTATAATCCAAACTTGCATCAAGGGTTAAATTATTATCCGTTGAAAAATTATTTCTTTTAAAATTTTGGGTAAATGAACCCACACTATCAAAATAATTGTAACTAAAAGCTTCAGGTTTTGATGAAATATTGCTACTAATTCCAGTTGATAAACTCACCGTATTGTGGTTGTTTAAATAATATTCTATACCTACTCTTCCAGTGTTAAAATCGTTTAAATTATAGCCATCATTATTGCTTTTAAATGAATATTTAATGGTATCAAAACGGTTAAACTGTTCGCTAGTTCCAAAGTTATCCCTGCGTTCATGTCGGTAGGAATAATTGCCAAATAAATTATATTTAGATGTTCTATTATTTAAACCAATATTGAACGAATATTTGTCGTTAGTTCCCGCTGTAACCTGTGTATTTGCGTTAAAACCTTTGAGCTTATCTTTTTTAGTTTTTATATTGATAATTCCTGCCATACCATCTGCATCATATTTAGCCGAAGGATTGGTAATAATTTCTACCTCGCTGATAGCATTGGCAGGCAATTGTTGTAAAATTGCTTGTCTGTTTGCTCCTGTTAAAGTACTTGGTTTGCCATCAATTAAAACGGTTACATTTTCACTTCCACGCAAACTTACTTTTCCGTCTATGTCAACATTTACCGAGGGAATATTTTGCAAAATATCGGTAGCCGAACCACCAATATTTGTAATATTTTTACCAACTGTATAAGTTTTTTTATCTAATTGATTGTTAAAATCGTTTCGTTCCCCAACAACTTCTAATGTTTTTAAATTTTTATTATTTGGGTCTAATTTATATATACCCAAATCATTCATTAATTCCTTTGGCGTAATATAAAATGCGGGAGTTGTTATGCTTTTATAACCTATAAATGTAGCTTTCAGTTTGTATGCTCCAAAGGCAATATTTTCTAATTTTATTTCACCTTTTTTGGTAGTAGTTGTTCCATTTACAACGGCAGAATCGGTAGTTTTTATCAGTGAAACTGTAACATATTCAATTGGTTTATTTGTTTTACTGTCAACAAATGAAGCTAAAATGGTAGCTGGTCCAAAGGCGTTATTTTTAATAATATTTGGTTGAGCAATCACTTTAATTGTAATGCATACAAAAAGGATCACTAGGATTTTTATTTTTTTCAATGGTTGGAATTGCTTTTAAGTATAAAGCTTAATTATAAAAATTTTGTTTTAATAAATAATGAGTTTTTAAAAGGGGGCAAATTTTATAACGTTCATCTTTGGTGTCGTTATAAAGGTTTTCCAAAATTTCATACACGTTTTTGATTCCAATTTTATCGGCCCATTCAAACGGACCAAAAGGATAATTAGTTCCCAATTTCATGCTAATATCTATGTCGGACATGGTTGCGGTGCCTTCTTGAAGCGTGTAACATGCTTCATTAATAATCATGCAAACTACCCTTGGTGTTACCATTCCAACCCTGTCGTTTACTAATTTATATTCCCAATTTAGTTTACCTAAAGTAGCTATTAATATTTTTTCATGGCTGGCATTTAGCATGCTAACTTCTAATAAATTTCTGTTCAAAAATGTTTCAATGCTATTAATTCCAAATAATGGAAATTGAATGTCTGCATTTTTTTCGAAAACCATTTGTGCCAAATTGTTTTTTACAGCACTTACAAATACCGGAGTATTCCTTAAATTATTAAACTCCAAAAACGATGACTGATCATTGTCATCAAAGTTTAAGTCAAAAATTGCATCAAAATTGTCATCATTTAAAATAAAGGTTGTATTTTCGTCAATAAAATTAACCTCAAAATCAAGCAATGAAAGTTTTTGTTTTAACTCTTCTGATCTTTTACTGTTTCCTTTTGCCAAAATTCTCATATTCGCAGCAAATTAAAACTAACAAAACAAATAAACATACAAAAATGGAAAAGAAAATTATTACTAGTGCAAATGCTCCCGCTCCAATTGGTCCTTATAGCCATTCTGTTTTAGCAGGAAACACACTATATATTAGTGGTCAAGTGGCTAAAGATGCTGTTACGGGCGAAATGATTCAAACGGATATCAAGGCTGAAACTGCTAAAGTAATGCAAAACTTAAAAGCAATTCTTTCAGAAGCAAATATGGATTTTTCAAATGTGGTAAAAGCTACTATTTATTGTACCAACTTAGGCGATTTTGCTGCCATTAACGAAGTTTATGGAACATTTTTTACCACTGATTTTCCTGCAAGAGAAACGGTACAAGTGGTAAAATTACCTTTAAATGCAAATGTAGAAATTAGTGTGGTGGCTGTAAAATAACATGAATAAAAATACCCAATTAGTAATTTCAACTTTATTTCATCCAGTATTTATAAATATTGCAAGTTTACTTTTATTGTTTACACTATTTCCTTCATTAGCCGCCATGAGCTATCAAGCAAAAAGTACAATCATATCAGTAATAGTAAGTTTAACAGTTATTATTCCTCTAGTGCTTGTTGGTTTGTTGAAAATAACAAATAGCATTACTAGCATACAATTGGAAGACAAAAAAGACAGAAAATGGCCTTATGTAGCTACTGCAATGGGGTATATTTTTAGTTTTTATTTGTTGCAAAAAGTGGGTGTTTCCTCCCTATTATTAAAGTATTTATTAGCAGGAATTGGAACTGTAATTAGCATTTCTGTAATAAATATTTTTTGGAAAATAAGTGTTCACATGGCGAGTATTGGTGCGATGTTAGGATTATTAATCATTGCAAATTTTGCCAATTATTTAGATTTACGATTAATGATTGCTGGCATTGTTTTAATTGCAGGTATAGTTGCCTCGGCAAGGTTATTTGCAAATGCACACAATATTTTACAAATTGTTTCAGGATTTGTTTTGGGATTTGCTTGGATATTGATGGTTTTATAAAATTAAAAGATAAAAATGAGAAAAAAAATAATAGCTGGAAATTGGAAAATGAATAAAAGCTTTGACGAAGGAATGGCTTTAGTTTCAGAATTAAGTAACATGATAAAAGATGAATATCATGGAAGTGCGGAAGTAGTAATTATTCCTCCTTCGCTTTATATTAATTCAATTAGCAGAATGACTGCTGATTTTGCTAACATAAGTAGCGGTGCTCAAAACTGTAGTAATCATTCAAGTGGAGCTTATACTGGCGAAATTAGTGCAAGCATGGTTAAAAGTTGTGGTGGTAAATATATAATTATTGGTCATAGTGAGCGTAGGCAATATTTTGGTGAAACCAATGATTGGTTAGCTAAAAAAGTAGATGCTGTTTTAACCGAATCACTGAACCCAATTTATTGCGTAGGTGAAACTTTGGAAGAGCGCGAAAGCAATGTTCATTTCAATGTTTTAAAAGCACAAATTAGTGAAGGTTTATTTCATTTAAGTGCGGAGCAAATGGCAAATGTGGTGGTAGCATATGAACCTGTTTGGGCCATTGGAACTGGCAAAACAGCTAGTACCGAGCAAGCCCAAGAAGTACATGCGTTTATTAGAAATTTATTACGAGAAAAATACAATGAAACTGTAGCTGATCATTTAACTATTCAGTATGGTGGAAGTGTAAAAGCTGATAATGCCGTAGAGCTGTTTTCAGCGCCCGATATTGATGGAGCATTGGTTGGCGGTGCCGCTTTGCAAAGCAGAAGTTTTGCTGATATTGTAAAAGCAATGGCTTAAAAAGTATTTTTTTGCTTGTTTAATTATAAGATTTTAGAAAATAATGGGCTGATTTTAAGCCGTTAAATTTTTTCTGAATAATATATTTTGTTTCCAACAGAATATTCTTACATTTGCCAACCCAAAAATGGCTCGTTCGTCTATCGGTTAGGACAATTGGTTTTCATCCAATAAAGAGGGGTTCGACTCCCCTACGAGCTACAGATATTTAATTTAAAAGCCTAGAATAAATTTTATTCTAGGCTTTTTTAGTTTTAATTGCCTTCATTAATTTACACCCAAATTTCAATGTCAATAGTTCAAAATAAATTCAAAAATTACCAGGTAAATCCTAATACAGAAATTCTAATTCTTGGAACTTTTAGCCATGACGTGGTTGATGGGGCAGATTTCTTTTTTGGAAAAGCTCGAAATTTCCTTTGGCATTTATTACCAATTTGTTATAATTTACCAAGTTTAAAAGAGGCTACATTAAAAGAAAAGCAAGATTTTATGCTAAATTATAAAATTGATTTTGCCGATTTGATAGCAACAATAGACGTTCCAGAAGGGGAAGAAAATAATTTAGATGATACTTTTATTGATACGCATGCAAGCGAATGGAAAGATATTCCAGCTTTAATAGCTGGTTTAAGTAATTTGAAAGCAGTTTATTTTACCCGAAAAACATTTAATGGAATTGCCAATGCAAAGAAACAAATTGCGGTTACAGCCCAATATTGCTTAGAAAATAAAATTAGGTTTTGTAAGTTAGAAACTCCCGCTAAATTTTTTAGTCCCGAAAAGCAACAGCAATGGATTGACACCATTGTAAAACAAAAAACTTGTATGAAGTTATAATAAAAAAGCGCTTGCAAATATTTGCAAGCGCTTTTTTTATTATATTGAAAGTAATTGAAATATGAACTTATTCAACGATTAATTTTTTGGTAATGCTACCATTTTCATTGTAAATATTTACAAAATAAATTCCTGTTTGTAAATGATTCAAGTTTAAATTTGTAGATGCTTTATTTGATTCAATGGTTTCAATAATTTTACCACTTAAATCCATTAAAGTAATTATATTTTTAGTTCCAAAAGCAATGTCAATAGTTACCATTTCTTTAGCAGGATTTGGATATAATTTTACATCGTTTGGTGCCAAAACATTATAAACGCCAACACCTTGAGTTTTTATGTCATCATACAAAAAGTCTCTTAACAATGTTTCAGTTGTATCCATATAAGCAGTGCTGCTTTCAACTGTTCCAACACCAGGTGAAAATGGAATATGAGGAGCATCTTTAAAAGTATAAAATACAGATTTCATTCCTAGTATTTTTGCCATTGAATCTACCACAAAGCTTCCACTTAGTATTCCTATTTTTAAATTATTATAAGAAAAATAATCAGTTTTGTATGGAACAGTTGCATCTTTGGTTCCATGAACACTGAATATGGAAACATTTTTATTGTTACTCATCCAATTTACATCGCCTATAGCGCCACATAAACTCATTACACCTTTTACTCTCCAACTTTGACCTGGAGTTCCTGAAGTACCTTCAATTCCACCAATAGTTACAGTGTCAAATTTTGGATTAGCAGCACCCACTTCACTAGGTAAATCTAAAAATGCTTCGTGTAAGCCTAAAACACCACCTGCTGAAACACCACCAAGATATACTTGTCCTTTACTAATTCTTAAAGTATCTGAATGAGCTCTTAAATAACGAATGGCACCTCTGCCATCTAATGTTCCGCGCCACACAGCATTTGCAAATTGAGGTCCTGCTTGTGATTGATCCAATAATATTTCAGTGATATCAACTCCTAATCTATATTGAATAGATACGCAAACATAACCACGTTTAGCAAATTCATTACACAAATAAACCACATCGCCAGCATATCTACTTCCTCCAACAAAAGAACCACCATGAGCAAAAACCAATAATGGTCTATTAGTTGCAGTGTCATTTACTGGTTGGTAAATATTCATTTTTAAATCTTGTGGAGCATTGCTAAATGTATTGGCAGTGCCATAAACTACACTATCAATTGATACACTTGTAAAAATTTTGTCTTTGTAACGTTGTGCTTGCACATTAGTAAACACCGCAATTGCAGCAATGATTGTAAATATTTTTTTCATTTTTTTTTGTTTTTAGTAATTCAAATTTAAATAAATATTTATTTAAATACCTATTTTAAAAATAAAGTTGAACTAAAATATAGTTTTTAATTTAAAAACATGTCATTTACAATTCACTAAAAGGCAGTTTCCCTTAATTGTTTATATACCAATCAATAATTATTATATTCGCAGTTAATAAATTTATAAAAATGGAAGCAGGAATACCATCAATTGATTTAAAAGACTTTATAAGTGGAGATTTAAAACGCAAAGAAAAGTTTGTTCAAGAACTTGGCTATGCTTATGAAGAAATAGGATTTGTAGCAGTAAAAGGTCATTTGTTAAGTGAAGAAACTGCTGAAAATTTATACCAACAAGTGGAAACATTTTTCAATTTGCCATTGGCAAAAAAAATAAGTTTTGAAAATCCTGAAATAGCCGGGCAACGAGGTTATATTGGCTTTGGAAAGGAACATGCAAAAGGTAGAAGTGTGGGGGATTTAAAAGAATTTTGGCATTTTGGACAAGAAGTGGAAGACAATGATCCAATAAAAAGTGAATATCCTGAAAATATATTTGTTCCTGAAATGCCAAAATTTAATCATTACGGAATTAAGGCATACAAAGAATTAGAGGAAACAGGAAAGTATATGTTACGCGCCATTGCTTTGTACTTAGGTTTAGATGAATTTTATTTTGATGCTAAAATAAAAAATGGCAATTCAATTTTAAGACCCATACATTATCCGCCAATTACCAATGAACCTGAAAGCGCTGTTCGTTCAGCCGAGCATGAGGACATTAACTTAATTACTTTGTTAATGGGTGCAAGTGCCGAAGGTTTAGAAGTTTTAAACAAACAAGGTGAATGGGTGGGTATTACCGCTCTGCCTGAGCAATTGGTGGTGAATGTTGGCGATATGCTTCAACGTTTAACCAATAATAAATTAAAATCTACCACACATAGGGTTGTAAATCCGCCAAAAGAAAAATGGGGAAGCAGTCGATTTAGTATTCCTTTCTTTCTGCATCCTCGAAGCGAAATGCGCTTAGATTGTTTAGAAAGTTGTGTGACCTCAAGTTATCAATTACATTATGAACCAATTTCAGCCGGTGAATATTTAAATGAGCGTTTGCTTGAAATAGGTTTAAAGAAATAAAATAATAATTTTCAAAAAATATAAATGCAAGCTTTTCAAAAGCCAAATATTACATTCCATCCAACACAGCAAAACTATAGTGAATATAAGTTTAGCATTGTAATTCCAACCTGGAATAACCTTGCTATGTTGCAGCTTTGTGTGGAGTCAATATTGAAAAATTCAAAATATAAACATCAAATTATTATTCATGTAAATGAAGGCACAGATGGCACTTTTGAATGGATAAAAACACAAGATTTTGATTATACCTATTCTCCTGAAAATGCTGGAGTTTGTTATGCATTAAATGCCATGGTTACATTGGCACAAACCGATTATATTTTATTTATAAATGACGATATGTATGTTTGTCCCAATTGGGATGTGGCTTTAAGCAACGAAGTTGACAAACAAATAAATCAATTATGGTATTTTAGTGGAACCATGATTGAACCAAAATTTAGTTCAAATAAATGTGCCATTTCTCCTTATGATTTTGGAACTTCACCCGAAAATTTTAAAGAAGCGGAACTTTTAAATTTTATAGAAAAAATTAAACCACCAGATTGGTTTGGTGCAAGCTGGCCGCCAAGTATAGTTCATAAAGAAATGTTCTTGAAAGTGGGTGGATTCAGCGAAGAATTTAGCCCTGGAATGTATAGTGACCCTGATTTTTCAATGAAATTATGGAACCAAGGCGTTCGAAATTTTAAAGGTTTAGGAAATAGCTTGGTTTATCATTTTCAAAGTAAAAGCACAGGTAGGGTTCAGCGAAATGATGGCAGAAAACAATTTGCCGCTAAATGGAAAATTCCTTCATCATATTTTTATAAAAATGTGTTGCTTTTAGGCGATGTTTTTGATGATAATAAAACTTTAAAATCAAACAAAGACATTGGTTTTTATTGGGCAAAATTAAGAGCTTGGTGGATTGCAAAATGAAGTTAACCGTAGCCATAATTACCTATAACGAATCGCAGAATATTAAGCGATGTATACAATCCGTTCAATCCATTGCTGATGACATTATTGTTATTGATTCATTTTCGACTGATCATACTGTAGAAATAGCAAAAGAGTTAGGAGCAAGAGTGGTTTTACAGCAATTTTTAGGACATATTGAGCAAAAAAACTTTGCCATTTCGCATGCATTATTTCCATTTATTCTTTCGTTAGATGCCGATGAAGCCATTGATGAAACGCTAAAAAATGAAATTTTAAAAATCAAAGCATCCAACAATCCCGCTGATGGATATATTACTAATCGACACAATAATTATTGCGGACAGTGGATAAACCACGGTGCTTGGAAAAGTGATTTAAAGTTGCGTTTATGGAATAGCCAAAAAGGAAAATGGGGTGGTTTAAATCCGCATGATAAATTTGAAATGCAAGCAGGAAGCAACATTGAAAAACTGCAAGGCAAAATTCTTCATTGGAGTTATACTTCCATGGCCGAACACGAAGGAAAAGTGGAATATTTTTCAACCATTGCCGCCAAAGCTTACCAAGTAAAAGGTAAAAAATCTTCTTATTTTAAAATAGGATTTAGTCCAGTGTTTCGCTTTATACGGGATTATATTTTCAAACTTGGTTTTTTAGATGGTAAGTTCGGATTTATCATAGCCAAACTAACCGCCAGAGAAGTAAGATTGAAATATAAAAAATTGATGGAGTTGGGGGGATAGTTATTTAGGTAAAATATATTTTCCAAAAATCAATTCAACAAATTCTGCTATTCAACTCCGAAGGAGTTGAATAATTACAACAAAAATTTTTCGTCAAATTCAATTCCGTGTTCGTTAAGTAATTCAATAAACTCCTCTTTATAGTTTTTGTTTTTGTGATGTTCTTCTTGTGTTTTGATATAAGTTATCAATTTATCTTTATCCTTAATTGAGTATGTAAATGCTCCATAGCCTTCTTGCCAACCAAAAAAATTTGGAAATATTTTATTTAATTTAATAAGTTCCGAACTCGATAATTTGATATCTTTAATTAGTGAGGAAAGTGAAATACTTGGATGTAAATGAGTCAGAATGTGAAGATGGTCAGTAACTCCACCTATTTGATATAAGTGACATTTTTTATTTTTTAAAACACCCCAAATGTATTGATAAAGTTCTTTTTGGCTTTCCTTATCTAGCGTGTGTTCTCTATTTTTTGTACTGAATACAATTTGATAAAGTATTTGCGTGTATGTACTCATTTTTAGAATTTTATTACAATATTAAACAATTGTTTTCTGCTATTCAACTCCTTCAGAGTTGTTTTTTTGTTACTAAAAATAACACCGAGTTTCACTCGGTGCTATTCAAATTCAACTCCTTCGGAGTTGCCATTTAAATATACCAAACTGCATCAATTAAATTTTTGTTTTAAAAGCAAAATGCAGTTAATTTTTTCGAAAGCAACAACTCCGAAGGAGTTAAATTTGAATAGCCCTGCATGAAATGCAGGGTAAATGAAACAGTATAAAAGCAACTCTGAAGGAGTTGAATATTATATAAATCAAGGGGATCCAATATTTAAATTCAAAATTCTATTTACAATTCTCCAAAACAATAACTCCGAAGGAGTTGAATTTGAATAGCCCTGCATGAAATGCAGGGTAAATTAAACAGTATAAAAGCAACTCCGAAGGAGTTGAATATTATATAAATCAAGTGAATCCAATATTTAAATTCAAAATTCTATTTACAATTCTCCAAAACAATAACTCCGAAGGAGTTGAATTTGAATA
>CANGGG010000042.1 GCA_947453415.1 Bacteroidota bacterium
ATATTATAAGGATACTGCTTCAACCAATTTTCATCATTTACTATATTGGTAATACTTGTTTTTATAATTGGCATCAATCCAACTGAAACCCCAGGACTATTTAAGTTATAAGTAAACTGAGGTTGGAAACTAAAAAATAGCGTGTTTTTAAATGCGGGGAAATCATCTTTATTGGTAACTTCATAAACACCAATATTATTGGTATTGATGATATAAGTATTTATTCCAGTTACAAACCCAATTCCTAATCCAGTTTGAAGTGCCAATTCAAACTTTTGAGTTTCTAGGGCTTTATAAGTTATAAATAAAGGTATTTCTGTAAATGAATATTTTAAAGTGGTAGAGTTAGTATTTCCGGTTGTAATGGTATCGTTAAAATAAATCAAATTTTCTTCAAAATTACCCGTTGGATTTTTAGCTTTTTCTTTACTAAAATTCATGGTTTGTTTAAAGTTTGCAAGTATCAATCCAGAACTGATAGTAAAACGTTTTGTTAAATCGTAGCCAATTAAAAAACCACCAGTAATTTCTGATTCACTGCTTTCAGTTTGTTCTCTTAATAGTTGGTTTGTTGTGCTATTTCCTTTGTCATTTCCTGCTGCATAACGCATGTAACTAAAACCCAAACCGGCATAAGCTATGATGGTTAATTTTTCTTTTTTAAGCGATGGTCCAGTATAATTTTCATCACTTACTTGTTGTGTTAAAACATTTGTATTTTTTGGAGTTGTAACAATTTTTTCAGTTTTAGTTAAATTGGTGTTTTCGGCAACAGTATCTTTATTGGGTTCAAGTACTGACTTTCCAATTACAGGCAATGAATTTTCAGCCAAAGGAGGAACATTGTTATTGGTAATTGGCTTTGGATTTTTAGTTGCCAAAGGCAAACTAGCTGAATCAATTGATTTTGAAATAGTATTATTTGAAACTCCTTTTCTATAGCCAAAAGGTAAAGTAGGCTCATCAGGTTTTATTTCTTGGCTTTTATCATTATAAATAATGTTTGTTTTTTGCAAATTATTTCTTTTTACTTTTTCAGCAATTGCATTTTGCACTAAAAGATTATTTGGAATATTGTTAGCATTTATCGCATGATTTTCAATTTCAACAACACCATTTTCAATTTTGCTTCCTTCGACAAGCTCAGGATGACTAGTTGCTAATAGCTTATTGCTTATTGCCTCCCGATTTATCGGGAGCTTATTACTTTCTAACCAAACAAATGCTTTTGGATGACTTAAAGCGCCACTAGTTTTTGAGTTGTTCATCATTTTATTGATAAATATTCCAGCAAAAACGCCAAATGAAAGCACCACAAAAGCCCATAAATAAATCAACTTTTTATTTAATTGAACCATGAATGGCAAGCGTTTTTCTATGGCTAACCAAATGTTTTCATGGGGTTCGTATTTGAGCGTATTTAATTTTTTAGCAAGCGTTTTTTCAAAATTATCGCTTGGTATATTTTGGGCAATATTTTCCCATAAGGCTTCATTTGGTTTAGCCTCAAAATTGTCAAATTGCTCCTTGAGCTTTTGTTCAAATTTATTTTGGTTGTTCAAATGGTTCATTTAAAATATGATAGTGCTTGCTTAAAGCTTTTTTCATCCAATCTCTCGCACGTGAATATTGCGATTTACTGGTTCCAATGGCTATTCCAAGCTGTTCTCCAATTTCTTTATGTGTAAATCCTTCAACAGCATACAAGTTAAAAATTAACCTATAACCGTCAGGCATTTGTTGCACAAAAGCTAAAATTTCTTTCACCGATATTTTCGAAATAATGTCATCATCGTATTTAGCATCATAATCTTGCACATCTAAGTCTTCCTTAAAATGACGAAGTCTGTGTTTGTATAAATTAATGGCATTAAATACAACTACTCGCCTTACCCAACCTTCAAAATTACCTTCGCCACGGTAAGTATGCATGCTTTGATATAATTTAATAAAACTTTCTTGCAGCATGTCTTCCGCCTCTGAGCGGTCTTTGGCATAACGCATACAAACGCCTAGCATTTTTGATGCAAAGTAATCGTAGAAAGCTTTTTGTGCTTTTCTGTCGCCTTCCTTGCAACCTTGAATCATATCTTCAAACGATAAATGCAAAATTTGTGTATGGGTTAAAATAAAAATCGAAAATAGTGATTTATTATATTTACAGTCAAAAAAACAGTGAAAGCAGTTGCATGGCTTACATTTTGACAAATCAATTATTGGTTCAAAATATTTGTTATCAATGGTTTAAACTAATAAATATTTTTTTTAATCTTACTTATTTTTATAATAAATGTAAATGTGTCAGCATATTGGCGCTTGGCATAATGTTAGTTAAATGCAAAGTATCATTTAAAAATCAATAATCAAATCAAACATACATGGCAATTAACTTAAAACCATTGGCAGACAGAGTTCTAGTAGAACCTGCTCCAGCAGAAGAAAAAACAGTTGGTGGAATTATTATTCCTGATACTGCTAAAGAAAAACCACAACGCGGAACTGTAGTAGCTGCAGGTCCTGGAAAAAACGCTGAAACTTCAGGTAATTTAATTCCGTTAACAGTTAAAAATGGCGACACTATTCTTTATGGTAAATACGCTGGAACTGAAATTACTGTAGAAGGCAAAGAATATTTAATCATGCGTGAAAGCGATATTTTTGCAATTGTTTAAATTCAGCAACTGGCAGCTGGCACCTAGCCACTGGCAAATAAAAAAATAATTATAAAAAAATCAGCAAATAGCTAGTGGCTAGAAGCCAGCAGCTAGAAGCAAAAAAATCAAAAAATAGAATTATGTCAAAAAAAATATTATATGGTGTAGAAGCGCGTGACGGTTTAAAACGCGGTGTAGATGCTTTAGCTAATGCAGTTAAAGCCACTTTAGGTCCAAAAGGTAGAAACGTAGTAATCGATAAAAAATTCGGTTCTCCAACCATTACAAAAGATGGTGTTTCTGTGGCTAAAGAAATTGAATTGAAAGATCCAATTGAAAACATGGGTGCGCAAATGGTGAAAGAAGTAGCTTCAAAAACTGCTGATATTGCTGGTGATGGAACAACTACTGCTACTGTTTTAGCGCAAGCTATTGTAGCTGGTGGAACTAAAAACGTGGCTGCTGGTGCAAATCCAATGGATTTGAAACGTGGTATTGAAAAAGCGGTTGAAGTAGTAATTACCAGTTTAAAAGCTCAAAGTCAAAAAGTAGGAGACGATAACAAAAAAATTCAACAAGTGGCTTCTATTTCAGCTAATAACGATGAAGTTATTGGTACTTTAATTGCTAACGCAATGGCTAAAGTTGGAAAAGAAGGTGTAATCACTGTAGAAGAAGCTAAAGGTACTGAAACTGATGTAAAAACAGTAGAAGGAATGCAATTTGATAGAGGTTATTTATCTCCTTATTTTGTAACCAATGCTGAAAAAATGGAAGTTGATTTAGAATCACCTTACATTTTAATTTACGATAAAAAAGTAAGTAACATGAAAGAATTATTGCCTATTTTAGAGCAAGTTGTTCAAACTGGAAAACCTTTAGTTATTATTTCTGAAGACGTGGAAGGTGAGGCTTTAGCTACTTTAGTGGTAAATAAAATTAGAGGTTCTTTGAAAATTGCTGCTGTTAAAGCTCCTGGTTTTGGCGATAGAAGAAAAGCAATGTTAGAAGATTTAGCTATTTTAACTGGTGGAACTGTTATCAGTGAAGAACGTGGTTTCAAATTAGAAAATGCTGATATTACTATGCTTGGAAGAGCAGAAAAAATCAATATTGATAAAGATAACACTACTATTATTAATGGTGCTGGAACTAAAGAAGATATTGCATCTCGAGTTGGACAAATTAAAGCGCAAATTGAAAACACGACAAGCGATTACGATAAAGAAAAATTACAAGAGCGTTTGGCTAAATTAGCTGGCGGTGTTGCTGTTCTTTATATTGGTGCAGCTACTGAAGTGGAAATGAAAGAAAAGAAAGACCGTGTAGATGATGCATTACATGCAACTCGCGCAGCGGTTGAAGAAGGTATAGTTGCTGGTGGTGGAGTTGCTTATATTAGAGCTATTGAATCATTAGAAAACTTAAAAGGTGCTAACGAAGATGAGAATACTGGTATTCAAATTATTCGTAGAGCTTTAGAAGAACCATTAAGAACAATAGTTGCAAATGCAGGTGGCGAAGGTTCAGTAGTAGTAAACAAAGTACGTGAAGGTAAAGACGATTTTGGTTACAATGCTAGAACTGAAGTATACGAAAACCTAATTGCAGCTGGTGTTATTGATCCAACTAAAGTGAGTCGTGTTGCTTTACAAAATGCTGCAAGTGCTGCTGCCATGATTTTAACTACTGAATGTGCTTTAGTAGAAGAAAAAGAAGCTAGCGCTCCAGCAATGGGTGGCGGAATGCCAGGCGGAATGGACGGAATGGGATACTAGTAAAAATTCGAAATTCGAAAAAATAAATTCAAAATTCGAAAATAAAGTAAAGACGTTGCACGCAACGTCTCTTCAAAATAAAACCCGAATCATCTTTTATAGATTGTTTCGGGTTTTTCGTTTTGTTTTAATTAAAAAGTCATTTTTATCAGTTCTTACAAATAACAATGAATTGAACTTATTTGTTATTTTCGCAAACATAATTTATAAAAATATACTAAATGAAATACGTAGCTTTAAATGATTTGCATGCTGCTTTAGGTGCAAAAATGATTGAGTTTGCAGGATATAACATGCCTGTTTTATACACTAATTTAATTCAAGAACATTTAGCTGTTCGTAATTCAGTAGGTGTATTTGATGTAAGCCACATGGGCGAGTTTTTGCTAAAAGGTGAAAAAGCATTAGATTTAATTCAATTGGTTACCAGCAATGATGCATCAAAACTAATTGATGGTAAAATTCAATACAGTTGTTTGCCAAACGATAAAGGTGGAATTGTAGATGATTTATTGGTATATCGTTGGAATGAAAACGAATATTATTTAGTAGTAAATGCTTCTAACATTGAAAAAGATTGGAATTGGATTAGCCAACACAATACTTTTGGTGTAGAAATGAAAAACATGAGTGACGACATGAGTTTGTTTGCTGTTCAAGGTCCTAATGCAATTAAGGCTTTGCAAAAATTAACTGAAGTTAACTTAAGTGCAATGGAATATTACTCATTTTGTGGTGGATCAATGGCGGGTTGCGATGATGTAATTATTTCGAATACTGGATACACAGGTGCCGGTGGATTTGAAATTTATGTTTGGAATAAAGATGCACAAAAAATGTGGGATGCCATATTTGAAGCAGGAAAAGAATTTGATATTAAACCTGTAGGATTAGGCGCTCGCGATACTTTGCGATTAGAAAAAGGTTTCTGTTTATACGGACATGATATTAACGATGAAACTAGTCCAATAGAAGCTGGTTTAGGATGGATTACCAAATTTACAAAACCATTTATTATGAGCGAGCATCACAAAGCAATTAAAGAAAATGGTGCTACTAAAAAATTAGTTGGTTTTGAATTAATTGACCGTGGAATTCCTCGCCAACATTATATTATTAACGATGCCAGTGGCAATGCAATTGGTGAAGTAACTTCAGGAACACAATCGCCAAGCTTAAACAAAGCAATTGGTATGGGTTATGTTGCTGCTTCGCATAGCAAAGTAGACTCTGAAATTTATATCGAAATTCGCGAAAAACAAATAAAAGCTAAAGTAGTAAAAATGCCTTTTTTGTAGTAGTTAATTGTTAAAAAAAAAGCCCGTAATCACAATTGATTAGGGGCTTTTTTTATAAATTTCAGTTAAAATAAATTGCTATTATTTTGCTGATGCAATTAGTTTTTCAGCTTGTTTAATAAACGAATCATCTTTATCGGCAGTTGCCATAATTATAACTTGGTTTGCAGTTGCAATTGCAACTTTTTTATCGTTTAATTTTAATTGTATTTTAGCTTTTAATAATACAACCCAATATGCTTTTGGATTTGCAACAATTGCTTTTTCTGTCCATTCCAAAGCTTGTTTTAAATCTTTATTGTTTTCATAGTAATAATTGGCTGCTTGGTAAAACGGACGAGTATCTTGAACTATAGTACTTTCTATTGTTTTCATTATTTTACTGTCTATTTCTGTAACAACTGAAATTGCTACTCTTGTGTTTTCCCATGTTAATTCAATATTAGCTGTGGTTGATGTAATATCGGACAAACCCATTGTAAACGTTTCTACTTTATTGGCTAAAGTGTTTGGTTTTACTTTTACTCTTATTACTTCATTTTCTGTTTTATAGTTAGCTACATTTCCCCCTAAAGTTAAATCTTTGTATAACATTATTTCCCACGAATCAGCATTAGGAATGGTATAAAAACCATAAGTACCAGCTTTTACATCTACACCTTCTATTTTTACATCATCACCAAATGTAATTTTTGTAGTACTATTGGCGCCTGTTCTCCAAATTTTTCCAAAGGGAACTACTTCACCAAAAACAACTCTTCCTTTTACACCCGGACGAGAATATTCAATTGTAATTTCCGAAATTCCAAAAGCTTGTTTTACTGTTTGGGTTGGACTTGCTGCTGGCACTTTTAGTTGCTGTGCAATGGCATTGCTTCCTAATAAAATAATAAGTACTAGCGTTAATGATTTGATTGTGTTGAATGACATAATTTAATTGTTTTTAGTTTTAAAAATTCGAATTTAAGATACTTTATTTAACTTCAAAATTAACATTTTGTTTTCAGTTATATACTTTTACTATTTATAACTATTTTGCACCCATATTAAATTATAAAAACACCTATTATTACTTTTTAAAAATGAAAATCAAATTTATTAACTCAATATACTTATTAACTACTTTTTTGTTTTTGGTTGCCTGTGGCAATGATCAACCAAAAACAAATACCGAAACTATTATAAATGCACCGCCAGTAGAAGCATATAAGTTAGTAAGTCCAAGTTTTAATCCTGATTCAGCATATTATTTTTTACAAAAACAAGTTGATTTAGGTCCTCGTGTTACTGCAAGTAATGCAAGTAAAAATTGTGCAAAATGGATTAGTTCACAATTTAAAAAATATGGAGCAACTGTTATTGAACAAAAAGGAACTGTAACAAATTGGGATAAAAAGAAGTATGATATTATAAATATTATTGCACAAATAAATCCTAAAGCAACCAAAAGAATATTAATTACCGCCCATTGGGACAGTCGTCCTTATGCCGATAACGATCCAATTGAAGCCAATAAAAACAAGCCGGTTTTAGCTGCCGATGACGGTGCAAGTGGAATTGGTGTAATGCTTGAAATGGCTAGATTAATTCAAACAAATAATTTAAATATAGGTGTTGATTTTATGTGTTTTGATGCAGAAGATTTAGGTAAGCCAGACTTTGAAGATTCTTATTGTTTGGGTACTCAATATTGGGGTCAACATCAAATTCCTCAAAACTATAAAGCAGAATTTGCCGTAAATTTAGACATGGTAGGAGGGAAAGGAGCTACTTTTGTTTGGGAAAATAATAGCATTACGCAAGGCGAAAGTATATTAAGAAAAGTGTGGGAAAAAGCTGCAGTTTTGGGTTATTCTAATGTATTTCTTTATGCTCAAAATGGTCAAATAACCGATGACCATGTTTATGTATATAAATATACCAAAATACCTGCAATTGATATCATACATTTTAACCAACAAACGGGCTTTCCAACTTGGTGGCATACTGTAAATGATAACATGAACAATATTGATCCTACTACTTTAAAGGCAGTAGGGCAAACACTTTTGGAAGTGATTTATACTGAAAAATAGTTTATAGTTTTTGCGTTAATTTTTTAAATAAAAAAACACAACTCGTACAAAATATTTTTGTATGAGTTGTGCTTTTTGGGTTTTATTTAATTTTTTAAATGCTTAAAACATGCAATTTAAAATCTATCTAAATTCATTACTTTATTCCATGCCGCAACAAAATCTTTAACAAATTTCTCTTTATTATCATTACTTGCATATACTTCTGCAATGGCTCTTAGCTCTGAGTTTGATCCAAAAATTAAATCTACTCTTGTTGCTGTCCATTTAAGTTGTTCGGTTTTACGGTCTTTACCCTCATAAATTTCTTTGGAGTTTGTGGCAGGTGTCCAAACAGTATTCATGTCTAATAAATTTAAAAAAAAGTCATTGTTCAACTTTCCCTTTTGATTAGTTAAAACACCATTTTGTGAATTATTATAATTAACATTCAAAGCCCTCAAACCTCCAACTAACACGGTCATTTCAGGAACTGTAAGTTTTAGCAATTGTGCTTTATCAACTAATAACTCCTCGGCCGAAATTGAGTATTGATTTTTAGAATAATTTCTAAAACCATCGGCTATTGGTTCTAATACTGCCATGCCTTCAATATTTGTTTGTTCTTGACTTGCATCCATTCTTCCCGGCATAAAAGGAACAGTAATAGTATATCCAGCGTTCTTTATTGATTTTTCTAAAGCTACTGTTCCACCTAAAACAATTAAATCAGCAATTGAAACCTGAGATTTAGTTGTTGAATTAAATTCTTTTTGAATTTTTTCGTAAGCCAGCAATACTTTTTCTAATTGTTTTGGATTGTTTATATCCCATTCTCTCTGTGGCAATAACCTAATTCTCGCACCATTTGCTCCACCCCTTTTGTCTGAACCACGAAAAGTACTTGCCGATGACCAAGCGGTATAAATTAACTCGTTGTTGCTTAATCCAGCATTCAGTATTTTAGCTTTCAAACTTGCAATTTCAGTTGCATTAATAACTGGATTTTTTGCTACTGGAATCGGATCTTGCCATAAAAAATTTTCTTTAGGTTTTTCTGGTCCTAAATACAAAGAACTAGGACCCATGTCACGGTGAGTTAGCTTAAACCAAGCTTTTGCAAAAGCCGCATCAAAAGCTTTTGGATTTTCTAAAAAGTTTCTCGAAATTTTTCCGTAAATACTGTCAAATCGCATAGAAAGATCAGTGGTTAGCATTGTTGGTAAATGTTTTTTTGTAGTGTCAAATGCATCTGGAATTATTGCTTTACCATTTTTGGCCACCCATTGGTTTGCTCCCGCTGGGCTTTTAGTTAATTCCCACTCATTGCCAAAAAGAATTTTAAAATATTCGTGCGTCCAATAGGTTGGTGAGCTTGTCCAGGTAACTTCTAATCCCGATGTAATGGCATCAGTTCCTTTACCCGATTTATATTTACTCTTCCAACCAAAACCTTGTTCTTCTATTGGAGCCGCTTCGGGTTCTTTGCCAACTAATGAAGCATCTCCAGCGCCATGTGTTTTTCCTAAAGTATGTCCACCGGCTATTAAAGCTACAGTTTCTTCATCATTCATACCCATTCTGCCAAAAGTTTCTCTAATATCTTTTGCCGCTAAAATAGGATCTGGGTTACCATTAGGTCCTTCAGGATTTACATAAATCAATCCCATTTGAACAGCTGCTAAAGGGTTTTCTAATTTTCTTCCATCAGCATACCTTTTATCGTCTAGCCATTTTGTTTCTTTTCCCCAATATACATTTGATTCTGGCTCATATACATCTACTCTTCCACCTGCAAAACCTATAGTTTTAAAACCCATTGATTCTAAAGCCACATTTCCGGTTAAAATCATTAAATCAGCCCACGATATTTTATCGCCATATTTTTGTTTAATTGGCCAAATCAATCTTCTAGCTTTATCCAAATTGCCATTATCTGGCCAACTATTTAATGGCGCAAATCTTTGTTGACCCGCACTTGAACCACCTCTTCCATCGCCTGTTCTGTATGTGCCAGCACTGTGCCATGCCATGCGAATAAATAAAGGTCCGTAATTTCCGAAATCTGCTGGCCACCAATCTTGAGATTCGGTCAATATTTTTTGAATGTCCATTTTTATTGCAAAATAATCGAGTGAGTTAAAAGCTTTTCGATAATTAAAATTAGCGTCCATTGGATTTGAAGATGGCGAATTTTGTCGAAGTACTTGTAAATTCAATTTGTTTGGCCACCAATCTTCATTTGAATGGCTTTTTGTTGAACCATGAGCACCACTTAAGTTTTTTGAACCATGTCCCATAGGACATTCTGCTGCTTTTTCTTGTGCATAAATTGAAATTGCCCCAAGCGTTAACAGCGTTGTTAGAAATACTGTTTTTTTCATACTTTTATTTATATTTATTTATATTTATTTATATTTATTTATTGAACTTACCCGTTATTTGTAGTTTAATATCTTGTACTTTAAAATTTTTTATTTTTTTATTTTTAAAATAATTACTAATCATTTCGTTTAAATTTTCATCTTCATAATCTTCAATTCTTTCAGTTTCGATACAATACAAATGATGGTGATTTGATAAAACGGCATCGTAACGCATGATGTCTTTTTCAGTTTTTACTTTTTTTAATAATTCGTTTTCAACCAATGAATCTAAAACTTTGTAAACTGTTCCAACCGAAATATTTGGATGATTCAATTTGATGTACTCGATTACATTTTCAGCAGTTGGGTGGTTTTTTAAATTAACAATTGCCTCATATATAGCAACCCGCTGCGGTGTAACTTTAAGTCCTTTTTCTTTTAATTTTTCTCTAAAAAAATGTGCCATTTAATATTGTAAATTATTTAAAAATGCTATCTAAAAGATAATCATTCCTATTTAAGAACAAATAATTTTTGTAAAAGTTTTTTTATTTTTAAAGAAAGTAAAATTGAACTCATTTAGTTAGGTTCCTCCTTATCATTATAAACTTTTTAATATTTAAAAATTTCTAAACTATTTAACCAATTTTCAAACTTTTCTTAGTTTCTAAAACTTATTGAATATTTATTTGTCAATATTTACATGAGCAACGATTTAATAAAACAATATATTAACCACACATTGGAGCACAATAAAACTCCTGAAAGTGTTTACCTGTTTGCCAAAGCTGTTGGCATGGATGAAAAAGAATTTTACAATCATTATTCAAGTTTGGAAAGTTTAGAAGCAGATATTTATAGAATTTGGTTCGAAAATGCATTTTCAGCTTGTGCCGATTCAGCGCCTTGGACTGATTATTCCTCTCGTGAAAAAGTGTTAGCAATATTTTTTGCTTACATTGAAGAAGCCAAAAACTATCGAAGTTTTGCTGTATATTTAAAAGACCGTGATTTGGTAAAATTACCTCGTTGGCCAAAATATTTGAATGAATTACATACGGTTTTTACCGAAAAAATGAAACCGATTTTATCAGAAGGTATTAACTCTAATGAAATTCAAGAACGTAAATATTTAGACGAAAAATATGTGGGTGGCTTATGGTTGAACTTTTTGTTTGTATTTGCTTTTTGGTTAAATGACAATAGCAAAAGTTTTGAAAAAACTGACGAATCAATAGAACGCTCTGTAAACTTGGCTTTCGATTTAATGGGTAAATCAGCTTTAGACGCTGCCCTAGATTTTGGAAAATTTTTGTTTCAAAACAGGTAAGTATCCCGCAGATGGCGCTGATAAACGCTGATTAATCAAATTCAACAAAATATTTAATTCGTAATTCTGCTGTCCCGATTCATCTGGAAGCGGGAACAAAAAAAATGGAACAACATTCAATTCCTTCAACAAAAGTAGAACGTGCCATGCGATTTGTGAAAACAGGCGCACAAATAGGTGGAAATTATATTAAACATTATTCTAAAAAAATGGTCGATCCAAGCATTAGCAAAGATCGATTACATGAAGATAATGCAGAGGATGTATACAATGCCTTGAGTGAATTAAAAGGTTCGGCTTTAAAAGTGGCGCAGATGTTAAGCATGGAAAAAAATGTTTTGCCAAGGGCTTATACCAATAAATTTGCCTTGGCACAGTATTCAGCTCCTCCACTTTCTGGTCCGTTAATTGTTCAAACTTTTGTAAAGCAATTTGGTAAAACACCGCAACAAATTTTTGATACTTTTAACATGCAATCAACCCGTGCTGCTAGCATTGGGCAAGTGCATGAGGCTACAAAAGACGGACAAAAATTAGCCATTAAAATTCAATATCCTGGCGTTGCTGAAAGCATCAAAAGCGATTTGAAAATGGTAAAACCCATTGCTTTTAGGTTAATTGGTTTGAGTGAAAAAGAATTTGAAAAATACATTATTGAAGTAGAAAGTAAGTTATTGGAAGAAACCAACTACAATTTGGAATTGCAACGTAGCCAAGAAATTTCGATGCTTTGCAAACACATTCCAAACGTAGAATTTACCAAATATTATCCCGAATATTCAAGCAACAAAGTTTTGGTGATGGATTGGTTAAATGGCGAACACATGGAAGAGTTTTTGAAAACAAATCCGAGTCAAGAAACACGGAATAAAATTGGGCAGGCAATGTGGGACTTTTACGATATGCAAGTGCATGAGCAAAAAGCGGTACATGCAGATCCACATCCAGGAAATTTTTTGATGAACGCCAACGGAACTTTAGGGATTATAGATTTTGGTTGTGTGAAGGAAATTCCTGAAGATTTTTACTACAATTATTTTGCACTTTTAGTTCCTGAAATTTTAAAAAGTGATGAAATTGTAAATCGTATCATGATTCAACAGCAAATAGTGAGTGATAAAGACGATAAACGCACGCAAGATGTAATTACAGATGCATTTATTAGAATGACAACATTGTTAAGCAAACCTTTTGCCACCGATGAATTTGACTTTAGTAACAACGATTATATTGATAGCATTTACGCCTTAGGCGAAGAAGTAACCAACATGAAAGAATTGCGCGAAAGTAAGGAAGGACGAGGTTCACAACATGCTTTATATATTAACAGAACCTATTTTGGAATTTACAGCATTTTAAATGTTTTGGGTGCAAAAGTAAAAACTGGTCAACGAAACTGGAAGCAAACTTTGATGGATTATCATTTGAAAACAAAAGCTTAAAAATTAATTTAAATTTCTACCCGAAATTGCCAAATTTGTTACTAATAATAATTTTTTTAAATCAAAAAAACCTGATTTTACTTACAACTAGCAACTAATCTTATTCACCCTATTTTGGTGGCGGCCACCTTCAAAATGAGTAGTTAAAAATGTCAAAACGATTTTTTTAGCTAATTCAATGTCAATAAAACGAGCGGGTAAAGCCACCACATTTGCGTCATTGTGAGTGCGAGCCAATGAACTAATTTCTTCTGTCCAACAAAGTGCACTTCTAATTCCTTGGTGCTTGTTAGCAGCCATATTTACACCATTTCCGCTTCCACAAATAAGAATCCCTAATTCATTTTCTTTGTTTTCAACACTTAACGAAAGTGTATGAGATACATCGGGATAATCCATTGACGCAGTAGAATGGGTGCCAAAATCAGTTACTGTGTAATTTAAATCTACAAGCATGGCTTTAATAATTTCTTTGTATTCAAATCCTGCGTGGTCTGCTGCAATTGCTATTTTCATTATATTGATTTTATATTTTTGATTTCGATTTGTTTTTTTCTACTCTTCTTGCCACAAAAATACTTGATTCAAATAAAGCATAAAGTGGAATAGCCATTAATATTTGACTTGCCATATCGGGTGAAGGAGTTAAAATACCCGCAACAATTAAAATAATTACCAAAGCATGTTTGCGATATTTGCTCATTATTTTAGCACTTAATATTCCAATTTTAACTAAAAAATAAACCAATATTGGCATTTCAAACATTAATCCGCAAGCCATGGTAATAGTGGAAATAAATGAAATATAAGATTCTAAATTAATTTCATTATTTACCAATTCACTTACCTGGTATGAACCCATAAATGTAATGGAAACTGGCGATAAAAAGAAGTATCCAAAACCTATTCCTGCAAAAAATAACATAGAGCTAAAAAATACTAAACCTCTTGCATAACTTATTTCTTTTTTACTTAAAGCTGGTTTTATAAAACTCCATAATTGCCATAAAATATAAGGGAATGCAATGATTATTCCTGCAATAAATGCAATCCATAAATGTTGCGTAAATTGCCCTGTCATGTCAATGTTTTTCAACTCAAAGTTGATGCTTTTCATACAAAATTCATCAGTTCCTTTTGCCCAATACGATAATTTACAAAGCACACGGTAACTTAAAAAATCAATCCGCATAGGACCAAAAATAATGATATCGAATAATATATGTTTATTTAAAAATGCAGTAACACCCGCTATTAATATTGCTACAACTGAGCGAAATAAATGGCCTCTTAACTCATCAATATGGTCAAAAAAAGTCATTTCTTTTTTTTCTGTTGAATCGTTATCTTTTGTTTGATCTAGTGACATATAATTTAAAAACGAACGCGAAAGTAATTATTTTAGTTGATAGTTGTTGGTTGATAGTTGATAGCTTACATGTAAATGGCATTTAGCAGTTCAAATATAATTGATACAAGTTAGAGGCCAGACGCCAGAATAAAAAAAAATTATCCAATATCAACCCTTGTTACAGATATTAATTGACTAGCTTGTTTAATTTTATTCATTAAATCTTCCAAATGTTTGGTATCATTTACTTGAAGTGTAATATTTCCTTCAAACATTCCTTCGTTTGCAGTTACATTTATCGACTTCATGTTTATTTGTAATTGAGTAGAAATAATGTTGGTAATGGCACTCACAATTCCTACACTATCAATTCCTTGGATTTTAATTGAAGTAAGGAACGATTTATTACTATTTAAACTACCATCGGCCCATCTTGATTTTATAATTCGATAGCCATAATTACTCATTAAACTTATACCGTTTGTACAGTTTGTTCTATGAATTTTCACACCTTCTCCAACTGTTACAAAACCAAAAATATCATCTCCCGGAATTGGGCTGCAACATTTTGCAAAACTATATTCCATTGGTTCGCCATCGCCAATAATAACAGCATCTTTACTAGCTAATTTATTATTGTTTTTAATAACTTTTGGTTCAAAATTTTGAGTTTGTTTTATAGGCTCTGCTTCTAAAATTAAGTTTAAATCTATTTTTGTTCTATCTATTTTTTCAATTACTAATTGATAATATAGTTCAGTTACACTTGGTAATTTATAGTATTTTATAATTAAGCTTAATGCATCACTTGTAAATGGAATTTTGGCATTTTTAAACTTACGCTCTAATATTTCTTTTCCCATTGCTACTGAATGGTTTCGCTCTTGTTTAAAATAATCCCTAATTTTTGATTTTGCTTTTGCAGTGGCAACCCATGAAAGCCAATCTTCACTTGGCTTTTGTTTTGTTGAAGATAGTATTTCTACTTGATCTCCATTTCCTAATACATAATTTATCGAAACTAATTTATTATTTACTTTAGCTCCTATACATTTAGCTCCCAAACCTGAGTGAATTTCAAAAGCAAAATCGAGCACGGTTGATTGTGCTGGCATTTTTTTTAAATCACCTTTTGGGGTAAAAACAAATATTTCTTCGGCAAATAAGTTTAGTTTAAAATCGTCTAAAAACTCTACAGCCGAACCGTCAGTATTTTCAAGCATTTCACGAACCCTGGCAAGCCATTGTTCCAAACCATTATCGTTTACTTGGGTTCCATCTTTATATTTCCAATGAGCAGCATAACCTTTTTCAGCTATTTCGTCCATTCGTTTGCTTCTAATTTGAACTTCTACCCATTTGCCTCCTGGTCCCATAACGGTAGTGTGCAAACTTTCGTAACCATTGGCTTTTGGAATGCTCACCCAATCACGTAACCTGTCAGGATTTGGAGTATAAAAATCAGTTACTGTTGAATATACTTTCCAACAATCACTTTTTTCGTTTTCATATTCATCATCAATGATAATTCTAATAGCAAATAAATCAAAAACTTCATCAAATGAAACTTCTTGTTTTTTCATTTTGGTCAAAATGCTATGTATGCTTTTTGGCCTTCCTTTTATTTCGTAATTTGAATCTGTTTCATCTAATGCTTTTTGAATAGGTTCAATAAATTTTTTGATGTATTTATTTCTTTCAGCTTTAGTCTCTTGAAGTTTATTTTTTACAATATTATAACTATCAGGATCCAAAAACTTGGTGGCTAAATCTTCCAATTCAGTTTTGATAGCATAAAGCCCTAATCTATGAGCCAAAGGAGCATAAACATAAGCAGTTTCACTTGCAATTTTAAGTTGACTTTTGGCACTCATGCTTTCTAAAGTTCGCATGTTGTGCAATCTATCAGCTAATTTTATCAAAATAACCCTAATATCTTCACTTAAAGTGAGGAGCATTTTTTTAAAATTTTCAGCTTGCATCGATTTATCTTGCTGGTCAAATGCATCAGAAATTTTTGTTAACCCATCAATAATTTGTGATACTTTTTTACCAAACTTCATGTCAATTAAGTCAAGCGTAATATCAGTATCTTCAACGGTATCGTGAAGTAATGCACAAATAATAGAAGTAGATCCTAAGCCAATTTCTTCAGCACAAATTTGTGCAACCGCAATAGGATGTAAAATATAAGGTTCGCCACTTTTACGCCTCATACTTTTGTGTGCATCTAAACTAATATTAAATGCCTCACGAATTTTTAACCTATCTGTTTTACTTAATGTAACCTTGCATGAACGCAATAAATGTCTGTAAGCTTTTACTATTTCTTCGTTTTCTTTTTCTTGAATAAGGGAGGTGCTAAGCATAATTGATGCAAAAAAATCATTGGCAATTTATATATATAATTCAACTTTTGTTTCTATGATTTAAACAATTTGTACATTCTATTGTGAATTAGCATATTTGAATATAAATTTAAAATATTGCTCCCGTACCATAAAGTAATCCTAAACTATTTACTCCCGCTGCATAGCTTCCTCCAATATACATTACAAAATTTTCTGTTCTCATTATTCTAATTCTGCTGGCTAAAATTGGAGCAAACCAAATGCCATCATGTATGTCTTTTCCAAAACTTAAAAGAGGTCCAATTTCCATTTCAATTTTTGAATTTGAATTTATTTTCAGTTCAAATATTTTAAATTGAACTCCGGTTCCATAGGAAGTGGCCGCTTCTTCATTTATTAGCTGATTACCCACCAAAAATTGTTTTGATTCAGTTGGTAAATTCATAAAAAAAGGAATTCTTATTTTCTTTAAAGGTCGAAGTTCAATAAAAAATAATATAGAGCTAGTAGGTAATATTACTGCGTGGTTTGCTTTTAAATCTGTAAGTTGACTATTGGAAATAAACATCACCGAACGTCCAAAACTTAATTCAAAATTTTTAATATTCTTTTTCTCTTTTTCTACTTCTTGACCTGAAATTTTATTCGTTCTAGTAAACAAAAAGCATAATAATAATATACATGTTGTAAAGTTTAATTTCATATTTTATCTGTTTTTTTTATTATCAAATATAAACATTTATTGCATAAACAATCTTCAAATGTTGTTTTAATATTCTGACTATCAATTTTAATTAATATTGCTGAATAACAATGACATTCAGTAATTTTGTCCATATTGCATTCAAATGATTGTTTGCATCTTTGACAGGTTTTTGCATATTTTTTATAAGGATTTTTTAAACTAGTAAAAAATATTTATTTGCATTAGGCAATAATAATTATAATAAGAAGAATCTATGTTAAAGCTTTCATTTCACAAGATTAATTAAATATTTTTTTTCCTAAATTGCACCAATAAATAAAACAATTTTGTTTTATTATTATTGTTAATTATAAAACAAATATAAAGTGCCATATCCGCAGTCCATTGAACTCAAATTAGAGTTCAACCAAATAAAAGAATTAGTTGCCAAAAAATGTATTTCTACGCTTGGTCAACAATATATTGATAAAATAAAATTCAATAACCGTCACGATATTATTGAAAAAATGCTTTGGCAAGTGAAGGATTTTAAAAATTTGCTCGAAACAGATTTGCCTTTTCCAAATGAACATTTTCATGATGTATTTCCTTATTTTAGAAAAGCAAAAATTGAGGGAATGTGGCTGTTAGAAGAAGAATTACATAAACTAAAATTAACAATTCAATCATTTTTACAAATAGCAAAATATTTTAGGGATAGACCTGAAAAATACCAATATTTACATGCACTTTTAGAAGGTTTACTATACAATGATTTAATAGTTAGGCGCATTGAACGAATATTAGACAATGAAGGTGTTTTGAGTCCAAACGCTTCGCCTGAATTAGCTAAAATTTCAGCTAAAATTACTGATAAAGAAAAGGAAGTACGCAGACGTATTCAAAGTATTTACGACAAAGGAGCTAAAAACAACCATATTGCCGAAGACTTAGAAATTACAATTAGAGATGGACGTTTGGTTTTACCTGTTTTGGCAGAATTTAAACGAAGTATTCCAGGTTTTGTGCATGATGAAAGTAGTACAGGACAAACAGTTTACATAGAACCAACTGAATGTTTTGAAATGAATAATGTAATTCGTGAATTGCAAATTGCTTATCGTAGGGAACGGGAACGAATTTTATTGGAAATAACAGATCAAATTAGACCTGAAATTCCCGAGTTAGAAAAGAATATTCAACGCATGGGTTTGTTCGATTTTATTAGGGCAAAAGCACTTTTTGCAATGGATTTAGATGCCGATTTGCCAGCAATTTCAAAACAACCTAATATGGTTTTACGCAATGCTTTTCATCCTTTGCTGAAACTGAATCACCAAAAAAGTAAATTGAGTATTGTTCCGCTTAATATTGATCTGAATTTAGAAAATAGAATTGCAGTAATTTCGGGTCCAAATGCAGGTGGTAAATCGGTTTGCTTAAAAACAGTTGGCTTGTTACAATTTATGTTTCAAAGTGGATTTTTGGTGCCAACTAGTCCCGACAGTGAAATGTGTGTTTTTAAAGATATTATGGTTGATATTGGCGATGAACAAAGCATTGAAAACGACTTGAGCACATACAGTAGTCATTTGCTTCGCATGAAATATTTTACAGATTTTGCCGATGGCAAAACATTGTTTTTAATTGATGAATTTGGAATGGGAACTGATCCTCAATTTGGAGGTCCATTGGCCGAAGCCATTTTGAACCACATTAACCGAAAAAATAGTTTTGGAGTTGTTACCACCCACTTTAGTAACTTAAAGAATTTTGCCAATAACACCAAAGGTTTAATCAATGCAAGTATGCTTTTTGATAACGAAAAATTGCAACCACTTTATCAATTAGAAATGGGTAAACCAGGAAGTAGTTATGCGTTTGAAATAGCAACTAAAACTGGTCTTGCACAAAGTATAATTAACTATGCCAAAGATAGAGTAGGTGTAAAGCAAAAAAGAGTGGATGATTTATTAATTGAAGTAGAAAAGGAACAAAAACAAGTAGTTGATTTACGCCAACGTTTTGCTGAAAAGGAAGCCAAAGCAAATGCTTTATTGGAAAAATACACAGCTTTAAAAGATGAAATAGAAGTAAATAAAAAATTACTAATTAAGCAAGCCAAACAAGAAGCATTAGCAATAGTAAGCGAAGCCAATAGTAAAATTGAAGCAACTATTAGAGAAATAAAACAAAATCAAGCCGATACAGAGACACAGCGAAAAGCAAGAACAGAAATTAAAGAAACCATTCAAGAGTTAAAGGATTTTGCAAAACAAGAAATAATAAAAGAAGAAAAATATGCTCCAAAATCTATTAAAGGTGATATAAATATTGGCTCATCGGTAATGGTAATTGGTCAGCAAAGTATAGGTGAAGTTTTAGAAATTAATAAAAATAAAGCGGTGGTTGCCTTTGGCAATTTGCATACAACTGTCGATTTAAAAAAGCTTCAAGTGGTAGCAAAATCAGCTGAAAAAGAATTGAAAAAAATGTCGGAAGGAGTTAATCTGAATGACAAAATGAAAGACTTTAGTCCTGAATTAAATATCATTGGAACTCGAGGCGATGAAGCCATGAGAAGGCTAGATTTATTTATAGACGATGCTTATTTGTTAGGAGTTAAACAAGTAAGAATTGTTCATGGCAAAGGTTACGGAATTTTACGAACTTTGGTTCGCGATTCATTGAATAGAAATCCTTTAGTATCGAGTGTGCAAAATGAAAATATTGAATTTGGTGGCGATGGGGCGAGTATAGTGATGATGAAAATGTAAGAAAAAAAGTCACGAAATGAATTTCATTTTGTGACTTTACAATTTATAATTGTCAAATGAATTGTCTGTTTGAAAATTTCAAGTTTGAGGCTTGTGAAGTTAGAAAATGTGAGTTTGCAACTTGTACTGAGCGTAGTCGAAGTATCGCAAATGACCATTTTTATAACGAGCGTAACGAAGAAATTGGAATTTTAAAACAGATAATTATTATTTTGTTTCCAAAACAATAAAAGGAACGATCATCTCTTCTAAACTAATTCCTCCATGTTGGAACGAATCGTTGTAAAAATTTACATGGTAATTATAGTTATTTGGATAAACCATAAAATCATCACCTTTAGCAAAAACCCAACTAGTACTCATGTTTTGCTTTGGCAAAAAAACATCAGCGGGATTTTTAACTCCAAATAATTCATTGGCATTATAGCTTAAATTTTTTCCTTGTTTGTAACGTAAATTGGTACTTGTATTTTTATCACCAATAATTTTTACCGGATTTTTTACCCTTATTGAACCATGATCGGTGGTGATAATAATTCTTACTTTCTTTTGAGCTATTTTTTTAATGGCTTCAAATAATGGCGAATGTTCAAACCAACTTGCAGTAATACTTCTATAAGCCGCTTCATCTTCTGCTAGTTCTTTCATTACGTTCATTTCGGTACGAACATGACTTAACATATCTACAAAATTATAAACAATAACATTGAACTTATTGCTCATCAAATTAGAAACTGTATCGGCTAAATTTTTACCAGCTTGCAAATTGGTAACTTTGGTATAAGTAATTTTTTCTTTATAACCCAAGCGCTGCATTTGCTTGTTTATAAATTCTTCTTCATATATATTTTTTCCTTCATCTTCTTCTTCATTTACCCAAAGATTTGGATACAATCTTTCAATTTCACTTGGCAACATTCCCGCAAAAAAACTGTTCCTAGCATAATGAGTGGTGGTAGGTAAAATGGTTAAATAAGTATCTTCACTAATTATATTAAAGTAATCTGTTAGTTGGCTTTGAACCATTTTCCATTGATCGTACCTAAAATTATCAATTAAAATTAAAAAAGTAGGAATATCTTTATCAATTACTGGCATCAATTTTTTATTGATTACCGTATGGCTCATGGCTGGTGTTTTAGCATCAGGTTTTTTCAAGAAATTCACAAAGTTTTTCTCTATAAATTTCACCCAATCGTTATTGGCATCACGTTTTTGCATGGCCAATATTTCATCCATTCCGGTGTCGCCACTTTTGGCTAATTCTAGTTCCCAATAAATTAGTTTTTTGTATAAATTTACCCAACTTTCATAGTCATTTACATCATACAATTCCATGGCTATTTGCCTAAATTCTTGTTGGTAATTTTGAGCCGTTTTTTCAGTTACCAATTGCTTGCTATCCAAAATACGTTTAAGCGATAATAAAATTTGACTAGAGTTAACTGGTTTAATCAAATAATCAGCTATTTGATTGCCAATGGCATCTTCCATAATATGCTCTTCTTCACTTTTGGTAATCATTACTATTGGCACCTCAGGAGTAATGGCTTTTATTTGAACCAATGCTTCTAAACCACTGATTCCAGGCATGTTTTCATCTAAAAAAATAACATCATATCGCTTTAGTTTTACTGCTTCTACAGCATCTACGCCACTTGTAACTTTATCTACCGTATAACCTTTATTAGTTAAGTAAATAATATGTGGCTTTAATAAATCTATCTCATCATCGGCCCAAAGAATACTTGTATTGCTCATTTATGTTTTATTGTTTTTGCAAAGATTACTTGTTTACTTGAATTTAAAAATTGTTTGTGATTTATTTACTGTTATGTTTATAAAAGGTAAATATAACGTGGTTCTTGGTGTTTTAGTATTTTTTTTTTACGTAGGGGGCAGACCTATGTGTCTGCCATTAATAAGTGTCTGCCCTAAAAAATATAAAAATATAGGTTCTGCAACATAAATTTACAATTTTGAAATCTTTGAAATCTTTCAATCTTGTAATCATAAAATATCCTATTTTTGAACCGTGAATTTATCCAATAAAAAGAAAATAATCAACGATCCTGTTTATGGATTTGTAAATATACCTTTTGAATTAATCTACGATTTAATAGAACATTCGTGGTTTCAACGCTTGCGCAGAATTAAGCAGTTAGGGCTTTCGTATTTGGTTTATCCTGGTGCGCAACATACGCGTTTTCAACATGTAATAGGTGCAATGAGTTTAACTTTTCAAGCGGTAGAAATTTTAAAAAGTAAAGGAATTGAAATTACAAGTCATGAAGCTGAATCTGTATGCGCAGCCATTTTATTGCACGACATGGGGCATGGTCCATTTAGCCATACACTTGAAGGTTTAATTATTGAAGATGTTCCTCATGAAGAAATTTCATTGCGTTTTATGGAATTATTAAATGAACAATTTGAAGGTAAATTAACTACAGCCATTGAAATATTTACCAATAAATACCCTAAAAAATTCTTACATCAATTGGTATCTAGTCAGTTAGATATGGACAGATTGGATTATTTGCGCAGAGATAGTTTTTATTCTGGTGTACAAGAAGGAACAATTGGCCACGATAGAATTATAAATATGCTCAATGTGGTGAATGATGAATTGGTAATTGAGGAAAAAGGAATTTATTCAGTTGAAAAGTTTTTAATTGCCCGAAGGCTTATGTATTGGCAAGTTTATTTGCACAAAACAGTGGTGGCCGCAGAGCAATTATTGATTAAAATAATAGAGCGAGCAAAATTTTTAGCTTCACAACAACAGGAATTATTTGCTACTCCTGCTTTGCATTATTTTTTATTTAATAAAATAAATAAGAAAACGTTTTATAACAGCAATGAAGCCATTGAAAATTATGCACTTTTAGACGATGATGATATTTTTACTTCCATAAAAGTTTGGTGTAACCACCAAGATAAAATATTAAGCACTCTTTGTAATATGCTTCGCAATAGAAAACTACCAAAAATAGTTTTGCAAAATGCACCATTTGATAAAACTACAGTAGAAAGTTACAAATTCATGGTTGCCGATAATTTAGAAATTACAATGGACGAAGCTAATTATTTTGTTTATACAGATTCTGTTCAAAATAAAGCATATAGCGCCAATAATTTCCATATCAATATTTTATTCAAAAATGGCCAAGTGCTTGATATTGCTGATGCCAGCGACCAATATAATATAGATTCATTAACTAAATTGGTTACTAAATACTTTTTGTGTTTTGTTCGTTGAGAACTTTATTAGTTGATGTGTAAATAGGTTTATAAGTAAATAAGTTTAAAAGTATACCAATCAACTAATCAACCAATCAACCGGTCATTTGAAAATTGAAAATCAATTATATATATTCGTACATTATTCAAATTAAAAAATGCAGATAAGTGTAGCGCAATTGGCGCAATTATTAAACGGAACGGTAGTTGGTAATCCAGATATTTTACTTCATACCGTTGCCAAAATTGAAGAAGGGCAGGAGGGTGCTCTTTCATTCTTAGCCAACATGAAATACGAGCCACATTTGTACAATACCTTATCGAGTGCAGTTTTAGTAAATAATGATTTTGAACCAAACGGAATAGTTAAAGCCACTTTAATAAAAGTAGATAATGCTTACGCGTCATTTACTTTTTTATTAGAACAATTTGCAGCGCAAGCCAATAAAAAAGAAGGAATTGAAGAGGGTTCTGTAATTAATAAAACTGCAGAATTGGGATCAAATATTTATGTAGGTGCTTTAACTTACATTGCCCATGGAGTTAAAATTGGAAATAATACCCAAATTTATCCAACTAGTTATGTTGGCGACAATGTGAAAATTGGTACCAACTGTATCATTTATGCTGGCGTTAAAATTTATAACGATTGTGTAATTGGAAACAATGTAATTATTCACTCCGGAACTGTTATTGGCAGCGATGGTTTTGGATTTGCTCCTTTGGCCGATAGGTCATATAAAAAAATTCCTCAAATTGGAAATGTAATCATTGAAGATGATGTGGAAATTGGTAGCAATAGCAGTATTGATAGAGCTACAATGGGAAGTACCATTTTACGAAAAGGAGTAAAATTAGATAATTTTGTTCAAATAGCTCATAATGCTGTAATTGGTGAACACACGGTAATTGCTGCTCAAAGTGGAGTGGCTGGTAGTTCCAAAGTTGGAAAATACTGTATCATTGGTGCGCAAGTTGGAATTGTTGGTCATATTTCTGTTGCAGACGGTAACGTCATTGCCGGTAAAAGTGGAATCAGTGGAACAATTAAAGAAGAAAATAAAAAGTGGTTTGGTTCTCCAGCATTTGAATATGCGGAGTCAATTAAATCTTCAATTATTTACAGAAAATTACCTCAGCTATATAAAACCATTGCTATCCTTGAAAAAAAAATGAATGAAAAATAGTTTTTTGCAACTGTAACTTTTTGGAGAAGAATTCGTTTTAGTTGTTATTTTATTACAAATGTGCTTAATGAATGACTGTTACAGAATACAATACATGTGTTAAAAATTATGCTGATTCTGTTTTTCGATTCATTTATAAAAATATAAAAGATGAGGAAAAAGCCAAAGATATTGTGCAAGATACATTTGTTAAAATGTGGGTAAAAGTTGATGATATTATTGCAGAAAAAGCGAAGTCATACTTGTTTACAGCAGCCTATAACACCATGATTGATGCCATAAGAAAAGATAAATACAAAGCAAATTATGAAGATCATTACGATGATTATTTAACTACTCATAACACGTTTAATGACTTGAAAGAAATTATAAATTTGGCATTTAGTAAATTAAATGAAACCCAAAGAAGTGTTGTTATGTTACGTGATTATGAAGGTTATTCTTACGATGAAATTGGGAAAATTACAGGTTTGAACGAAAGTCAAGTAAAAGTATATATTTATAGAGCAAGATTAAGTATGAAAAAATTTATTGGTTCATATGAAAACGTAGTTTAAATATTTTAAATGCAATTATAAAGCGTTTTAAAATGTTAAAAGAAAAATAAAAAAGTAAAATGGAAATAAATATTAATAATTACGAAATATATGTAATTGATTTTATTGACGGTTTGTTAAATGAAATTGATACTGTTAATTTATTGATTTTTTTAGACCAAAATCCAGCTTTAAAAGAAGAATTTGAAATACTAATTAACTCATCAAAATTAATTCCATTTGAACTTAATTCATTTGATAGTTCATCGTTGCTTAAGCCAACAAATATTAATTTAAACAACTATAATGAAAAACTTATTGCTTTAATAGAAAACGATTTAGTACAAGCAGATAAAGATTTTTTATTAATTGAAATAAATAGGTATTCAGAGCTTAAAAAAGAATACGAATTATTTTTAAAAACCAAGCTGATCCCTGATTCAAAAATACTATTTAAGAACAAAGAATTTTTAATCAAAACGCCTTTTAGTATATTACCTTTATATACCAAAATATCTGCCATTGCTGCACTATTTATTGCAGTAATTATTGTGTTTTATTTTGTAAATAATTTCAATTCCGATAATCAGTTAGCTAATAATGAAGCCATTGTTAAATCAAAACAAGATTCAATTTCAAAGATTTTAAAATCTAAAAATAATATTCCTTTTCAATTACAACAAGATAATGAAAAAAAAATGTTGGCTTTTGGTGGTTTAAATGCTGCTTTAGTTAAAAAGAATGGTAAAAAACCAATGGTTTCTCCATCAATACCTTTAAATAAAACCAATAAAAATTTATTTAAAGAAAACCCTTTAAATAATAACAATAATCAATCGGTTACCCCAATTCCAATTCCTAAAAAGATAGTATCAGATAACGGCTTAATTAATAATAACATTGCTCAAATAGAACCTACAAAATTGGAGGAAAAACAAGGTTTAAAAGAAAATAATGCTGATATATATATACCAAATAATAATCAAATAGCCTTTCAAAATATTGAATCAGCTAATATTGAAAACAAAGATAGAAGTTTAACTAGTTACTTGAAAAATCAGCTTCAAATTGCTGCTCAATCAGAAGTAATTGCTGTAAATAAACCAGCAAATTCAACTGAAAATATTACTTTAGTTGAATCAATTGGGTTAAATGTTTTGTCTATTTATAATATGGTTTCAAACCATGATTTTAAGATTAAAAAAACCTACAATAATGATGGTGAAATAGAAAAAGTTAGAATTGTTGCAACTGGTTGGTAAAATATAATTTAAAGCTAGCAATTAGCAAAGAATTTTCAATTTACCTAATTACTCATTACAGCAATTTTTATTTTTACTAAACCTTCGTCAAATTGTAATTCAGTTTGAGTTGTTTTTGAAGGAATTTGATACCTGTGAAAAGGGTTATAACCAACATCTTTATAATCTCTCCAACTTAATTTTGTTTTATCTTGGCCTATGGCTTCAAAATAAAATTTACTTCCCGAAGTAAGTTCACCATTGTTTATATTTAATATTGTTTCTAGTTTTTCATTTGGAACACAATCTACTATTTTTAAATTACCTCTACCTAATAAATTTCCTTTAAAATAGTAACTTGCATTTTTTCCTGAAATCTTTTGAGAAAAGAACCACGACATTGTGCTGTCTATTTTTTTATCCCACGGACTTAATTTAGCTATATTTTGAATATTGTTTAAATAAGCAAATGTTTCATAAATTGGCTTATCTATAATAATACTTCTTTCCACTTTAAACTCTCTTGGGAATAATAATGAAACTCCAAAAAATGCGGCTATTAACAACCAAAAACTAATAAATATTTTAAATAATTTCATGTTATTTTCTATAATAATTTAAGCTTTGAATTTAAATGCTTTTTCTATGATTAATGCTTGCTCTTCAGCATGAACTTTACTATATCCAGTTGCTGTTGAAGCGCTACTTTCCCTGCTTATTCTTTTTAAATGTAAGTTGTTGTCCCAACGCATTAAATATAACCATGTACCCATATTTTTAGGCTCTTCTTGAACCCAATAAAATTCTGCGCCTTCATACTTTTTATATATTACTGAAAGTTGTTTTACAGGCATTGGATATAACTGTTCCATTCTTACAATAGCAACATCTTTTCTTTCATTTTTTTGTTGAAATTCTAATAATTCATAATAAATTTTACCTGAGCAAATCAATACTCTTTTTACTGATTTATTGTCTGTATAATTATCATCAATTACTTCTTGAAATCCACCACTTGTAAACGCTTCTAATTTACTTCCACATTTTGGATGACGCAATAAACTTTTTGGCGTCATTATTACTAATGGTAATCTAAAATCACGTTTCAATTGTCTACGTAATGCATGAAAATAATTAGCAGGTGTGGTTATATTGCAAACTTGCATATTCCAATTTGCACAAAGTTGTAAAAAACGTTCTATTCTTGCCGATGAATGTTCAGGTCCTTGACCTTCATAACCATGGGGAAGCATTAATGTTAATCCACTATAAGTTTTCCATTTTGTTTCCGCACTTGCTAAATATTGATCAATTATAATTTGTGCTCCATTACCAAAATCTCCAAATTGTGCTTCCCAAATTGTTAAATCATTAGGTGTAAACATGCTATAACCATACTCAAAACCGAGTACAGCATATTCACTTAAAAATGAATTGTAAAACTCCACATTTTCTTTTTTTAAATCACCTAAACTTTCTAAAATATTATACGCTCTTTCACTATCTTCTTGTTTTATAATTGCATGTCTATGGCTAAATGTTCCTCTTTCGCAATCTTGTCCGCTCATTCTTACACCATGACCTTCACACGATAAAGAAGCATAAGCCATTAATTCGCCCATTGCCCAATCAAAATTATCGTTTTTGATCATATTTTTTCTATCATTAAAAAGTTTTTCTATTTTACCAAATGCTTTAAAATTACTTGGAATATCAGTAATTTTTGAAGCTAACTCTAAAAATAATTTACTTTCAATACTTGTATTTGGTGATCGGTCAAAATCTTCCATTTTTGCCGATCGGAAACCTTCCCAATTTTCTGCTAAAAAATTCTTCGCTTTGGAAACCTCTGCTACTTTTGCACTTTCTAATTTTTCTTGTAATTCTTTTCTAAATTCAGCATCCATTTCCTTCGCCAAATCAGCCTCTACACTTCCTGCACTTAATAGTTTTTGATTGTATATTTCTCTTGGATTTGGATGCGCTGCAATGGCTTTATATAATAATGGTTGGGTAAATCGTGGTTCATCACCTTCATTATGGCCATATTTTCTGTAACCTAACAAGTCAATAAATACATCGCTATTAAATTCTTGACGATATTCCATGGCTAATTTTACTGTATAAACTACCGCTTCAGCATCATCCGCATTCACATGAAATACTGGACATAAAGTAGTTTTTGCAACATCAGTACAGTATGTAGAAGTTCTCGCTTCTGTATAATTCGTAGTAAACCCAATTTGATTATTGGTAACAATATGAATACATCCTCCAACAGAATAAGCTTTTAAACCTGCCATTTGTAATACTTCATAAACTACACCTTGGCCTGCAATTGATGCATCACCATGTAATAAAATTGGCGCTATTTTATCTATATCACCTTTGTAATCTTTATCTAATTTAGCTCTAGTTAATCCTTTAACTACTGGGTTTACAGTTTCCAAATGAGATGGATTTGGTGCCAAAACTAATTTTACATTTTTATTAGTTCGTGTAGTTATATCCGATGAAAAGCCTAAATGATATTTTACATCACCTTCAAATATTCCTTCGTCCTCAGCACTTTTACCTTCAAATTCTTTAAATATATCTTCATACGATTTACCTAAAATATTTGCCAAAACATTTAATCGACCTCTGTGTGCCATCCCTAAAACAAACTCTTCTACTCCTAACTCCGCTCCATATTGAATTACTTCATCTAAGGCGGGAATCAATGTTTCTAAACCTTCTAATGAAAAGCGCTTTTGACCAACAAATTTTGTATGAATAAAATTCTCAAAAACAGCTGCCTGGTTTAACTTTGAAAGTATATGTCTTTTTTCTTCTAATTTTAAATGAGGTGTGTTTTTACAACTTTCCATTTTTGCTTGTAACCATGCAATTTTTTCAGGCGTTCTTATATAAATGTATTCAGCACCTATGCTCTTGCAATATGTTTGTTCCAAATGCGCAATAATATCTTTCAGTTTAGTTGGCCCTATTCCAATTTCCACTCCAGCGTTAAATGTTTTGTCTAAATCACTTTTGTTCAAACCAAAGGTTTCAATGGCTAAATCAGGATAATATTGCCTTCTTTCTCTAACTGGATTTGTATCTGTAAATAAATGACCACGTGATCTATAGCCTTTTATTAAATTAAGTACGTTTATTTCTTTTAAAATATCTTCGGATAAATCAGAGGTTTTTGCTGTTTTACTATTTTCATTAAATTTTTGTTGGCCCATTTCAAAGCCTTCAAAAAACTTTTGCCATCCAAAATCAACCGATTCTGTATTGATCAAATATTGTTCGTAAATATTTTCTATTGCAGTTGCATCAGCATTAGATATATATGATAGTTTATCCATTCTTATTATTAAAATCAGCTGCAAATATAACCCGATCATTTTAAGTTTTTAAAACCTTTCAATAATATTTAATGAAATAATCACAATAAATTTATAAAACAAGTAAAAATTAGTAACTATAACTATATATATGTATTTTAATAAAATATATTCAAAGTTTTTACATGTCATGTATTTTTGGTTTTACCAAGTCTAGTTAATTATAATTACTAGCGTTATAAATTTGATGTTTTTGTAAAAAGCATAAATTAACATAAAAAATTTAAATGAACCTAATATTTATATAGACACTAAAACATATATTATATGATAGAATCCCCCAAAAAAAATTATATATTAAGAAAAAAAAGGATAAACTATTCGGAAGAGCCTTTTAATAATGATATAAATGAATAACAATTGGCTTTCAGGAAAAAAAAGGGGATAAAAAATAAATTAAAGTTATTCATAATCAGCTAAGGAGAAATAAGAGTAAAAAAAAGGTGGTATAAAAATAGGAAAGGCGTAATGAATACATACATTTGCAGCCCGAT